>NZ_SRZM01000117.1 GCF_019402445.1 Brachyspira pilosicoli | reverse complement strand
AGTTCCGCTTATGTCGCCGGCTCCATTTTTCTTACAGCTTGCAAACACTAAGCTTAAAGCCATAAGTAAAGATAATAAATAAATAATCTTTTTGCTCATATAAACTCCTTATAAAATTTTTTGTTTATTTATTAAAATAAAAAACTGTATTTAAGCAGCTTATTATTTATAAATACTAAACAGATGTAAATATTTACATTACCTCTATATATTTATGATAAAAAAAAAAAAAAAAATCAAGTAAAAATCGCATTTTTTTACAAAAAGTGCGGAAAAAATTTTCATAATTTTATATGAAAATATCACGCCGTATTGCCGCCTGCAACCGCCTGCAGCAGCCGATAAATTAGCTTATATTTTGTATTATGTTAATTGCTTCTAGTTAATTATTATTTTAAAATATTATTTTTTACTTTACTTTACTTTTTTATATAATATAGTATATTTCCTTATATGAGGGTTTTGAGTATGAAGAAATTTTTAAAAATATCATTGTTTATTTTTTCTTGCTTTTTTTTGATGTCTTGCAATCAAGTATTTAAAAACAGATTTAACCTAAACCGTGCCTACAACCTCTATGAGAAAGGCAAAAATGAAGATGATGATAAAGCCCTTCTCGATGTTACAGACACCTACAACGACATAATCAATCAGAAAATTTATGCTCAAGATAGGCTAGGGGCAGTATATAGAGTGTTAGCAGAAAGAAGCCTAGCAAAAAAACAATATGCCTATTCAGCAAAATATTTTACAGAAGCTTTAAAAATTCTCCCTAATAGCCCATACTTGCGTTATGGTTTAGGACTATCATATGCCAACCTTGCAGAAAGTGCCGACACAGAAGCACAAAAAACAAACTTTTTAGCCCGTGCAGAAAGTAATATACAGTTCGCCATAAATAAAGACCCGCAAAACCCTAACTACTACGCCGCACTATCATCGCTTAGAGGCATACAGCAAAACTATTACGAAGAAGCATTAGGTTTAATAAATAAATCACTAGAAACTGACCCCAACAATATAGATTATTTGTTTATACTAGCACGCATACAATATAGTTTGGGAAACGGTAAAGAATCTATTGAAGCCTATAGAAAAATAGTGTCTTTAGCAAAAGAAAACAACATAAAGCAAACGGCTTTGAATAATATAAATCAAATAATTAATCAAATGAATTAGAGTAGATTTACGGAGAACAAGTTAAAATGCATAGTGATAATAAAAACATATATCTAATAGCCTTAAATCAGATTGACAAAGTAGGCGACAAAAGAATATCCGAGCTTATTAATCATTATGACTCTGTAGAAAATATTTTTGAAGATAAAGAAGAGAATATAAAATTGCTATTAGAAAAAAAGTTCAAATCGCAAATAGGCAATTTTAATAAAAATGAAATATTAGACAAAGCAAATGATATAATAGAAAAATCAAAAAGTTATGGAGTAGGCATATTAAGTTTATTTGATGAAGACTATCCATTTAATTTAAAGCAAATAGATAACCCTCCATATATACTTTACTACAAAGGCGATTTAAAAAAGTTAAGAAGAAACTCTATAGCAGTGGTAGGCACAAGATTTCCAACAGATAAAAGTTGTAAATATGCTTTTGATATATCTTCAAAGTTATCTGCATTAAATATTTCTGTAGTATCTGGTATGGCTAAAGGAGTAGATAAAGAAGCACATATTGGAGCTATAAGTTCTGGAGCGAATACTGTTGCGGTTTTAGGGTGCGGAATAGATAATGTTTATCCTTCAGAGAATTTAAAGGTTTATAATAAATTAATAGAAAAAGGGATTATAATAAGTGAGTTTGAAGTAGGAAGAAAACCAGATAAAACAAACTTCCCAAGAAGAAACAGAATAATATCAGGTCTTTCCTATGCTGTTGTTATGGTTGAAGCATCAAGCAAATCGGGGGCTTTAATAACAGTAGACTTTGCTCTTAATCAAGGAAGAGATGTTTATATAGCTCCTTATGATGAGAAATTAAAAGAATATTACGGCAATCATAAACTTTATAAAGATGGTGCTAAAATAGCTTATAATATATTAGATATATTAGAAGATTTTGATGATATATTTTCTAATGATGAAGATTATGTTAAGATGAAGCTTAAATATTTTGAAGGCGGTAATATTAATAAAAATAAAGAAGTGAAAAAAGTTAATAAAGTTAATGATGTTAAGGAAAATAATAAGGTTTCAAAACAAGAAAAGAAATTAGATAATAAAAAGCAAAATAAAAAAGAGAGTATTATAAAACCTAATTTACAAGATGACGAAGCTTTTATTTATGATATAATAAGTAAAGTTGAAAAAATACACATAGACGATATAATAGAAAAAACTAACATGAAAGTTCAGAGTGTAACATCTTTGCTTATGCAATTAGAGATTAATGGTTTTATAAAGCAATTATCTGGAAAATATTATAGTATAGAGAAATAAAAAAATTAAGGATATAAAAAAATGGCTACAAAAACTAAAGAAAAGAAAACTAGCAAAAAGAAATTAGTGATAGTTGAGTCACCTGCTAAGGCAAAGACTATAAATAGATATTTAGGGTCAGATTATGTAGTATTATCATCAATGGGGCATTTAATAGATTTGCCAAGAAGCAGACTAGCTATAGATGTAGAGAATGGTTTTGAGCCTGAATATATAACAATAAGAGGAAGAGCTAAGATATTAAATGAGCTTAAAAAAGAAGCAAAGAAATCTGAAGAGGTATTGCTCGCAGCCGATGATGATAGAGAAGGGGAGAGTATTGCTTGGCATATAGGAAATAAAATAAGAAGTGTCAATCCTACTGTACCTATAAAGAGAATAGTTTTTCATGAGATTACAAAAGATGCACTTAAAGAAGCCATTGATAAACCTAGAGATATAGACATAGCAAAGGTAAATGCACAAAAAGCGAGAAGGGTATTAGACAGACTTATCGGTTATAATTTAAGTCCTCTGCTTTGGGAGAAGATAAAAAGAGGGCTTTCTGCAGGAAGGGTACAGAATGTTGCTTTGCTTATAATATGTAACAGAGAAGATGAAATAGAAACATTTGTTCCTGTAGAATATTGGACATTTGGAGTATTTTTAAAACATAAAAATAAAGAGTTTTTGGCAGAACTTCAAAAATATAAAGGTGAAAAGCCAGAATTAAAAACAAAAGAAGATGTTGATGCTATAATGGAGCATTTAAAAGATAAAACATACACAGTATCAAGTATAGAGATAAAAGACAGATTAAGAAATCCAACAGCTCCATATACTACAAGTAAATTACAGCAAGCAGCAAGTACATCTTTAGGCTATAACTCATCAAAGACAATGCAAATAGCACAAACACTTTATGAAGGAGTATCTATAGCAGGAGAGGCCACAGGACTTATAACATATATGCGTACTGATAGTGTGAGAATATCTCCAGTAGCACAAGAGCAGGCGAGGGATTTTATACAAAAAGAATATGGAAGTAATTATTTACCTCCAGAGCCTCCAAATTATTCTGTAAAAAAGAATGCACAAGATGCTCACGAAGCTATAAGACCTACTAATGTGTTTTTAACACCAGATAGCATTAAAGAATATTTAAAATCTGAACAATATAAACTTTATAAACTTATATGGGAGAGATTTGTATCTTCTCAAATGCTTCCTGCAAAAATGAAAAATACAAGAGCTGTAATTGTTGCAGGCGATTGTGAGTTTGCTGTTTCATCATCAAAAATAGAGTTTGACGGATTTATGAAAGTACTTACTATAGACAAAGAAGATAAAGAAAAGGCTTCAAAAATGCCTAGTTTATCTAATGGTGAAGTATGCGATTTTGTAGAGCATAATCCTCAGCAGCACTTTACAACACCTCCTCCAAGATATACAGATGCTTCACTTGTAAAAATACTTGAAGAATCAGGAATAGGAAGACCTTCTACTTATGCTCCAACTATTAAAACAATCATATCAAGGCATTATGTACAGCGAAAAGGTAAACAGCTTGTACCTACAGAACTTGGAAAACTTGTTAATGAACTTATAAGCGAAAATTTCCCAGAACTTGTAAATATTAACTTTACTGCTGATATGGAAAGTAAACTTGATAAAATAGAAGACGATAATGTTGAATGGAATAATATATTAAAAGAGTTCTATCCTCATTTTTTGGATACGCTCAAAGTTGCTACAGAAAATATTCACAATATGAAAGATTTCTTTAATGAAGAAACTGATTTTGTATGTGAGAAATGTGGCAAGAAGATGATTAAACGTTTAGGAAGATACGGATATTTTATTGCTTGTTCTGGTTTTCCTGAATGTAAAAATACTAAGGGTATATCTTTTGGTATTTGTCCTAAATGTGGAGGCGACATTACATTAAAGCGTTCTAAGAGGGGAAGAGAGTTTTATGGTTGTTCCAATTATCCTAAATGCGATTTTGTAAGTTGGGATAAACCTTTGCTTGAGCCTTGTCCTAAATGTAATGGGCTTATGGTAGAGAAAAATATTAAAAACAAAGGATTGTTTAAAGTTTGTATCAAGGAAGATTGTGGTTATTCAGAGGAAATAAAAGAAGAATAATATTATTTTTTGTATTAGCTCTATTTAATACTTGCTTTTTATACTCTCAGAATAATGATAAAATAAAATTAAACAATTTAAATATTACAGCAGAAGAATTAAAAAAAGCTTTTAATCCAGCAAAGAGCAAATTTGATTCTAAAGGCATTACAACAATTATAATAGACCCGGGGCATGGAGGAAGAGACCCAGGTTCTATTGGTGTTGGAAAGGTATATGAAAAAGATATAGTTTTGTCATTTTCTTTAGAGCTTAAAAAAGAATTGGAAAGTATACTGCCAGATGTAAAGATAGTATTAACAAGAACAAATGATACCTACCCAACTCTTGCAGAGCGTTTTGAAATAGCAAACACGGCAGCAAAAATAAATACAGAAAAAGCTAATAATGCATTATTAATAAGTGTGCATGCTAACGCTTCATTAAGCTCTAGTGCTAAAGGTTTTGAGGCATATTTTGTTAGTGCTCAGGAATCTAGTGAATATGCTAGGGCTGTGTCTATGTTTGAAAATAGTGCTTTGGTAAAATTTGATAAAATAGATTCAGCTAAATATGAATACTATTCATCACAAATTACTCACAATTATATGCTTATAGAGCAGTATCAAAAAGAAAGCAGAATATTAGCAGAGTCTATTGCAGACGAAGTGCATAAGGTATCTGGAGTAGCAAAGAGAACTAAGCCTGTGCAAAATGCATTATTTTATGTTTTAAAAGGTGCAATAATGCCTTCTACGCTTATAGAAATTGGATTTATCACAAATGCCGATGATGCTAAGTTTTTAAAAAATAAAGAGACAAGGCTAAAAATGGTAAAAGCAACAGCAAAAGGCATAAAAAAATATATAGAGCTTTATGACGATACCAAAGGTTTTACAAAATAATTATAATTTATTAAAAATAAAATAGATATATTCTTTTTTTTCACTATACTTATATATTATAATAATATGGAGTTTTTAATGAAAAAAGTATATATTATAATAACTATTATTTCGTTGTTGGTTTTTATGTCTTGTAATAATTCTAATAATAGAACTTACCCCGAGGGTGAGATTAATTTTACTATAGTTGAAACTACAGATATACATGGAATGATTTTTCCTTATAACTTTATTACAGATAAAGAAGAAAATACTTCCATAGCTCAAGTAAATACATATATTAAAAAACTAAAAGATGAAGGTAAAACAGTATTACTATTAGATAATGGAGATTCTCTTCAGGGGCAGCCTACAGTTTATTATTATAATTTTGTTGCCACTAATGAGCCTCATATATGGTCTGAAGTGCTTAATTATATGAATTATGATGCTGTGGGAGTGGGCAATCATGATGTTGAGGCTGGGCATAATGTTTATGATAAAATAGTAAAAGAGATAAAAGCTCCTTTACTTTCTGCTAATTTAGTAGATGAAAAAACAAAAAATCCATATTTTAAACCTTATACTATAATAGAGAAAAATGGAGTAAAAATAGCAATACTTAGTTTGATAGAGCCTGCAATAGATAGACAACTTCCAAAGGTATTATACGAAGGATTAGCTGTGGAAGATATGGTTGAATCAGCAAAAAAATGGATGAAAACTATAAAAGAAAAAGAGAGTCCTGATATTGTTATAGGGCTTTTCCATGCGGGTGCTAATTATACAGAAGATAAAGAGACTTTCAAGAATGAAAATGCTAGTCAATTAGTGGCAGAGCAAGTTGATGGGTTTGACATTATACTTGTAGGTCATGACCATCAGGGGTGGTCTGGTTTGGGGTATGATGAAACTACTAAACAAAAAACTAAAGAAGTTAAAAGTCCAAGCGGTAAAGTTGTGCCTATATTTGGAGGAGTTAATGCTGCAAGATTTATACCTTCTATTGATGTGAGTATGATTTATACTAATAATGCTTGGGACATTAAATTTAAAGGTGAATTAATTGATGTTTCAAAGTATGAGGCAGATAAAGAGTTTTTAGATAATTTTGATTCTTCTAAAAAAGCTATACAAACTTGGGTGATCCGTGATATTGGTAATTTGAACACTAAACTTACTTCTGATGAGGCTATGTTTGGAGATAGTTATTTTTTAAGTTTTATACACAGGCTAGAGTTTACTATAGCTAAAGAAGAATTGGGAGAGGAGGTTGATGTTAGTTTTGCTGCTCCTTTAAGTAAAGATGCTGTTTTAAATAATGGTGTTGTAAAGGTGCGAGATATGTTTAGCCTTTATCCTTATGAGAATTTCTTTTATGTGATGAAATTAACAGGAAAACAAATAAAAGATGTTATGGAATATTCTTATGACAGATGGTTTAATACTATGACTAATATTAATGACCATTTAATAGCATTCAAAAAAGATGCAAATGGAGAGTTAATATTTAATAACAGATATAATTCTTATGACACAGTTACACCTAGTTATAATTATGAAAGTGTTGGAGGTATTAATTATATTGTTGATGTTACTAAGCCTAGAGGAGAAAAAGTTACAATAGAATCTTTCACTGACGGCAGACCTTTTGAATTAGACAAAGAATATAAAGTTGCTATTAACTCTTATAGAGGAAGCGGCGGCGGCGGACATTTATCTCAAGGTGCTGGAATAGATTTAAAAACTTTGCAAAACATGGATTTGGTATTAAAGGCTACAGATAAAGATTTGAGATATTATATTATTAATTGGTTTGAAAAACAAAATGGTGCTATTACTGTTGAAAAACTTAATAATTGGAAAGTAGTGCCTGAAGATTATGTTGAAGAAGGAAAAAAGAAAGATTATAAATTGATATATCCTAATAATTGAAAAGCATTCTAATAAAAAAAGCGAAGGGTTTTAATTAACCTTTCGCTTTTTATTATTTATAAAAATTATTATAATTTTTTTAATTCTTCTAAGTTTCCTGAATCTATAATTTGTCTTTTAAACTCTTCTTCAGATAATATATTTTTGATGCCTATAATTTTAGTATCATCTTTTACATATTCTTTTACTTTTTCTAAAAAAGCAAAAGGGCAGAATATTAAATTGTATTCATCTATTTTATTGTTTTGCAAATCAGAATGTTCTATCTTTACGTCTTTTATATCAAAACTTTCTAAAACTCTTTTAATTTTTTCTACCATCATTAAACTAGTTCCAGAACCATTAGCACAAACTGCAAGTACTTTTAACATATTAATTTATACTCCTTCTAATAAAATTATTTTTTCATTAATTCATCTACATACTTAACTATATCAAATCCAGCATTCAAAGCCTTAGCAATAGAACCGCCAGATTTATATAATATATCTCCAGCTATAAATAAGTTTTTAACAGAGCTTTCATGTTTGTCATTAACTATAGGCACACCGCTTTCATCTAACTCTATATCGCATCTTTTTAAGAAGTCTATTGGAGCTACTCCTCCTAAAGCATATATTACCCTGTCATAAGTATCATCAATGCCATCAGCATAATGAACCAATACTTTTCCGCTACTGTCTTCTATAGATTTAATATCAACACCTAATCTTGGCTTTACTTTACCGCTCGCTATATCTTCTTTAATAGTTTCTAAATTCTTTTCATTAGGTCTTGTAAATTCAGCCTTTCTATAATTAATTGTAACATCATTATCTTTACCTAAAAGATAAGCATACTCAACAGCAGAGTTTCCTCCTCCAACTACTAATACTTTCTCATTTTCTTTGCATTTATAAATATTAAAGTTTACAACATTATTCAAACTAGGCGGTATATTATAATCAGGTCTATTAGGTCTTCCCATTTTTCCAATGGAAGCTACAACATATTTAGAAGTATAAGTTTTATTATCAACAGTAGTAACTTCTAAATATTCGCCATTTTTTTTAATGGATTCAACTTCAGTATTAAACATAGCTTCAATATAGTTTCCAAATAAACATTCGCTAAATAAATCTAATACATCACCTTTAGTTGCAGTTTCAAATTTAATGTTGCCTTTCAAATCTAAAGCTTCACCTTTATAATCTTTGTCTACTCTTTTATCATCTTTATAAAACTTTCTAATAGTAGTAGAGTGATTATCTCCTTTCTCTATAAGAAGCACTTTTTTCATTTGAAGTATAGCAGCCTCAACAGCAGCAGCAATTCCTCCAGGGCCGCCTCCTACTATAATTAAATCATATATATTATCCATAATTTTACCTCCTTAAATAAAATATATATATCTTTAACATGAAAAATCAATTATTAATATGAAATATTATAAATATAAATGTTAGAAAAGTCAAACAGTTTTATACACTAAAAAATTTAAAAGTTTTTTATTCATATCTATTATTAGCACTTTCCTACAGCTATTTTATCTATACAAAATAATATATATCTCTTTTAAATATACTTTACAAAATACTATATTTTTAATTAAAATAATAATATTATATAAATCTTCTAAATATATAAAGATAAAATATTTATACTTTGCGAAACCTATTATAAAAATAAAACTTTTACAAAGTATACACCACAACAGAAGGAAATTCTTTTAGGTGCGTAACACTTATAAAAATTTAATAAAATAAGAAATTACAAAATATAAGTTATTTAGTAATTATATATCTAGATTTTTAACATATTTTGCATTAGCTTCAATAAACTCTCTTCTAGGCTTAACTTCATCACCCATAAGCATAGAGAATAATTGGTCTGCCTTTTCAGCATCTTCTGTTAATACCTGATACATAAGTCTTGTTTCTGGGTTCATAGTAGTTTCCCATAACTGGTCAGCATTCATTTCACCCAAACCTTTATATCTTTGTATGTCATATTTTCTATCTTTATTTTCTTCTAATATTTTATCTCTCTGTTCATCAGTGTATGCATAAACAAAATTTTTCTTATCAAAACTAATTTTGTATAGAGGAGGAACAGCTATAAATATATGTCCTAAATCTATTAAAGGACGCATATATCTAAAGAAGAAAGTTAAAAGTAAAGTTCTTATGTGTGAACCGTCAATATCAGCATCAGCCATTATGATAATTCTTCCGTATCTTATTTTAGATATATCAAAAGAAGCACCAACTCCGCATCCTAATGCTGCTATTATTGGTTTTAAACTGTCTGTATCTATTATTTTGTCGAGTCTTGCTTTTTCAACATTCAATACTTTACCTCTTAAAGGAAGTATTGCTTGGAAATGTCTGTCTCTTCCGCCTTTAGCAGTACCGCCTGCAGAGTCTCCCTCTACAAGATATACTTCACATTTATCTACTTCCTGCTCAGAACAGTCAGCCAATTTACCAGGTAAAGAATCGCTCTCTAAAGCATTTTTTCTTCTTGCCAAATCTCTTGCCCTTCTTGCAGCTTCTCTTGCATTTGCAGCTGATATTATTTTTTCAAGTATTGCCTTTATTACTTTTGGGTTTTGTGAGAAATAATCATTTAATCCTTCTACTACAAGTTTTTCTGTTACAGCACGAACTTCAGTATTACCTAATTTAGTTTTTGTTTGACCTTCAAATTGAGGATTAGGTATTTTTACAGATACTACAGCAACTAAACCTTCTCTTGTATCTTCACCCATAAATGTTATTTTGTTTTTTTTGTCTAACTCAAGCTTTTTAGCAAAATCTGTATAAACTCTTGTTAGAGCTGTTCTAAATCCTACTAAATGCGTACCGCCTTCTGTAGTGTTTATGTTGTTACAGTATGTAAATATATTTTCATTATAGGCATCAACATACTGCATAGCCACTTCTACATCTGTTTTATCTTCTGTTTTATGCAAATATATTGGTTTATCATGCAATGTTTTTTTGTTTTCATTAAGGTGGGTGATAAACATTTCTATACCGCCCTCATAATAAAACTCATTGCTTACAGGTTTTGACTCTCTTTTATCTATGAGTGTTATTCTTATTCCTCTGTTTAGGAAAGCCAATTCTCTTAATCTATTAGCAAGTATTTTATAATCATAAACAGTTGTTTCAAATATTTCAGGGTCTGGAGTAAATGTTACTTTTGTTCCTGTTTTATTTGATTTACCTACTTCTTTTACAGGCTCTTCTGGTATTCCTCTATGATATACTTGTCTGTAGAGTTTACCGTCTTTGCTTACCTCAGCAATAAGCTCTGTACTTAAAGCATTAACTACAGATACACCAACACCATGCAAACCGCCTGATACTTTATAAGTTTCATTGTCAAATTTACCACCAGCATGAAGTTTAGTCATAACAACTTCTAAAGCAGATATTTTGAGCTTCGGATGCATATCAACAGGTATTCCTCTTCCATCATCTTCTACTTCTATTATATTATCTTTTTTTATTGTAACTGTTATATTTTTACAGAAGCCTGCCATAGCTTCATCTATACTATTGTCAACTACCTCGTATACCAAATGATGCAAACCTTGAGAACCAGTAGAACCTATATACATACCTGGGCGTTTTCTAACAGGATCTAATCCTTCTAACACCTGAATATTTTTCGAACTATATGTCTTTTCTCCAGTAGCCATTATATAATATCCTCTTCAATACTTAATTAAATTTTAATTGATATATTATACACCTATTTTAATATTATTACAATTAGGGAATGTTAGATTGTTCTAATTTTTTGATTGTTTATTGTATGGGTTCAACAGCAATTTTTATGCAATTATCCTCTTTTTTATCAAATATCTCATAGCCTCTTAATATGTTGTCTAGTTTTATAGTATGAGTAATGAGAAAATCAGTATTTAACTTGCCTTGAGATATTAGTTTCAAGATTTCATCACTATGAACAGCATCAACACCGCCTGTTTTGAATATCAAGTTTTTTCCATACATTATATTTAACGGAAGTATCTGAGGCTTTTCATACATTGCAACTAACGCTACAACAGAATTAGGCCTTGCAATTCTCCAAGCTAAGTCGAATGTATTTTCTCCTCCTGCTGCCTCTATTGTGCCGTCAGAAAGCCTGCCGTTATTTATGTCTTTTATATATTCTTCTATATTGCTAACTTTATTAGGATTAATAAAAAAGTCTGCTAAATTGTTTGTTTTTGCGATGTTTAATCTATCTTTGTTTATGTCTATGGCTATAATCTTTTTTGCACCGAAAGCCCTCGCACTCATCATAGCACAAAGCCCAACAGGCCCAGCACCTATTACAGCAACAGTATCATTCTTTTTTATCTCGCAAAGCTCAGCACCAAAATATCCGCTTGCTAAAATATCTCCAACAAATAATGCATTTTT
Organism: Brachyspira pilosicoli; assembly: GCF_019402445.1. Taxonomy (GTDB): domain Bacteria; phylum Spirochaetota; class Brachyspiria; order Brachyspirales; family Brachyspiraceae; genus Brachyspira; species Brachyspira pilosicoli_B. Next base: position 9,244 of record NZ_SRZM01000117.1, on the reverse strand, counting down.
ATATGTGACATTGTGAGGAATTATATTTAATGACATATCAGCAAAAGGCACTCTCACATATTCAGCCTGACAGCCATTAATGCGGCAGCCTATCTCCCAGCCTCCTTTTTCGCAGTTGTTTATAAAGCCATTTTTGCAGTAATAGCATTCTCCGCAAAAAGTTATGCAGTTGGCAGATACTCTATCGCCTATATTAAGTTTTTTTACTTCGTTTCCAACTTTTACTACTTCGCCCACAAATTCATGCCCAAGCACTATATTTTTGTTTGCCCTGGGTACTTGCCCGTTTATTATATGAAAGTCGCTTGTGCATATACTTGATAATTGCACTTTTACTATAGCGTCTTTACTGTCTATAATCTTTGGGTTTTCTATTTCCTTTAATTCTATTTTTTTATCTCCAATATAAACTAAAGCTTTCATTTTTATTCCTAAAGTTTTTAATAATTATAATAAGTATATACTAAAAATTTTTAAGTTTGTCAACCGCAAGCCGCGGCACCTCTCCGCACGGTACTGCCTGCCTTTATTCAATGCACTTTATACGTGCGGTTTATTGCTTATATTACACAAGATAAAGAACTTATTTTATATATAAAACATTTTAGTAACTTATTATAAGTTTTTATATTCTTAATAAATTAAGACTCTATTTGCAAATAAATAAAAATTGATAAATTATAATTGTTTAGGTATATACTGAAAATTTTTAAGTTTGTCAACCGCGAGCCGCGGCACCTCTCCGCACGATACTGCCTACCTTTATTCAATACACTTTATACGTGCGGTTTATTGCTTATTATTACACAAAATAAAGAACTTATTTTAACAAAAATATAAAAACTGAATTTTGTAAATTTATTATTTGTGCTGAATTTGTACTACAAATATTTGAAATTAAAAATATAATTTTGACAAACTTTTTATTTTTTATATAATTATAAAACTTATAATTATGAATAATCAAGTTAAAGAATATATTTCAGAAAAATTAAAACGCCTGCCTACAAAATCTGGCGTATACTTTATGAAAGATAAAGATGCCAATATCATATATATAGGCAAAGCAAAATCATTAAAAAAAAGAGTATCTTCCTACTTTATAGGAAATAATAAAGATGCAAAAACAACTGCATTAGTAGAACATATTAGAGATATTGATTATATAGTTACAAAAAACGAAGTAGAGGCTTTAATACTTGAAGCTGAGATGATAAGAAAGCATAAGCCTCATTATAATATACTTCTTAAAGACCAAAAATCTTTTCCTTTTATAGCAATTACAAACGAACATTTTCCAAGGGTAATAAAAGCAAGAAATGTAATAGACAAAGAAAATGCTAAAAAATATAAAAAGTATTATGGACCTTATGTTGCTGCGGAGAGGGCAGAAAAAATAGTAAAGTTTATAATAGATAATTTTAAGCTTAGAAGGTGCAAATATGATTTTCCTCTAAAACGCAAAATAAGACCTTGCCTTTATTATCATATAGGTAAATGCACTGCTCCTTGTGCCGATTTAATTGATGAAAAAGAGTACGATAAAGATATTGACAACGCTATTATGCTTCTTGAGGGCAATGTTGATGAGCTTATTGGTAAGATGAAGCAGGATATGTTTGTATTTGCGGAAAAGCTAGAGTTTGAGAGGGCAAAAGATTTAAGAGATAAAATTGACTTACTAAAATCTATTACAGTTGAACAGAGTATATATGTACCAGAAAGCGATGATATAGACATTATAGGAGCTTATGGACAAAATGGAGATTATACTATTGTAGTGCTTTCTGTAAAAGGAGGCAAGCTTGTAGACAGAAAAACTTTCGCTATGCAAGACAAAAACATTGATGAAGATTCTAACAGATCAAGATATAGTGAAGTCATTTCTGCATTCATTACTCAATATTATACTCATAATAATTTAATACCCGCTTCAATAGCTACAGATTTTGTAATTAAAGATTTTGATGTTGTAAAGGATTATTTAAAAGAGATATCGGGAAGAGATGTTGAAATAAAACTTGATAACACAAAGAAAGGATTAATATCAATAGCGAATGAAAATGCAAGACATTTATTTAAAGAGAGAGCATTGATTAGAGAAGTACCTATTGGAATTACAAGGCTTCAGGAAATATTTAAACTAAAAAAAGCACCTTCTATAATAGAATCTTTCGATATAGCACATATTCAGGGAAGTTATACCATGGCTGGAATGGTGAGATTTGTTAATGGAGTTTCTGACAATAAAAACTATAGAATATTTAATATGAAGACTGTTACGGGCATAGATGACTTTGCTTCTATAAAAGAGGCAGTTTACAGAAGATATAAAAGGCTTAAAGAAGAGAACTCTACATTTCCAGATTTAATACTTATAGACGGTGGAAGGGGGCAGCTTAACTCTGCAATAGAAGCTTTAAAAGAATTAGACATAAAAAATCAGCCTATAATGGCACTTGCTAAAAAGTTTGAAGAGATATATTTACCAAATAGAGAAACACCAGTTCAATTAAATGATAATGAGCCTGCAAGACTATTTTTGCAAAAGGTGAGAGATGAAACACATAGATGGGTTAATACTAGTCATGGAAGAAAAAGAAGCAGAGAAATGGTAAAAAGCGAACTTGAAAAAATAGAAGGTTTGGGTAAAAAAGGCATAGAAAAACTTTATTCTCATTTTATCAATATAGACAATATAAAAAATGCTTCATTAGATAATATAGCCAATATACCTGGAATAAGTTATAAAGTGGCTAATAATATCTATAATTATTTTCATAAGTAAAAAGTAAAATAATTTATTAATAGTTAATCATTTTATTAAATACTTAAATAAATGATTAACTATCATAAGGAGATTAATTTTATAAAAAATTATATCTGAAATATAGCAGTTGCTACTTTAAAAGCGGTTTGTAAATCTAAAAGATATGTTGTATTGTTATCAACCTCTTGATTTTTAAGCCACTCATTCATATCATTCTTTGAACCAAAGAAATTCATAATATTTCAGCAAGTGCTAGCCCAGTTTTTGTTTTTATTAAGATCAACATGAATAACATGAATATCTTTAGGCGAATGTTCTACTATTTGTCTGTCTTTAATTCTTACATATATCTTCTCTCCAGTTTGAGAGCATATAGAATTAATTTCAGTATCTTGATGAAATAAACTATAAGAGCCTAAAGCATCAATAGCACACATAGAACAAAACTCTCTTCCGTCCGAAAGTTTTACTCTGTGATTAGTTTCCATAGCTGATACAGGATAAAGAAATGCAATAGAATCACCACTCATAGTAACAATTTCTTTCTCTATTAAAGAATTGTACAATTTTTCATCGCCACATATTTTTATAGCTTCTTCTCTACTGATGGTGCATCCTGTTTCTATTACTTTATCAATTAACCTTAACCTTGCGTTTTGCATATCTGAATCTAAGTTATGATACTTATCAGACACGCCATATTTGTTCATAAAATCTGAATCAAACATAATAAATTAAATCCTCTAAAAAATATTTATATTAACTTTTATCAATAGCCGCTTCATTGATAAAAGCTTTTTTAACACTATTACTAAGTTCTCTAACATGTTCTATATATTCGATGCTGTCTCTTTCTCTTGGGTGCTTTAAATCTATTTTTATATCAGCAACAATTTCTCCTTTGTTTAAGCTCATAACAATAACTCTATCACTCATATAAACAGCCTCAGATACATCATGAGTAACCATCAATACAGTGCTTTTACTTTCTTTAACTAATTGTAGCAGCTCTTTTTGCATATGTTCTCTCATCTGTAAATCTATAGCACCAAGAGGTTCATCTAAAAGAAGTATTTTTGGATTAGGTGCTAATGCCCTTACAACAGCAACCCTCTGCTGCATTCCCCCAGAAAGAGATATAGGATACTTTTTTTCATGACCTTTAAGATGCGACATTTCAAGGAGCTCTTCTAATCTTTTCTTTTTTTCTTCTTTATTCATCTTTGAAAATTTAAGCGAATAAAGTATGTTTTTTTCAACATTCATCCAAGGAAATAAAGCATAATTTTGAAAAACATATCCCCTTTCAGAAGAAGGTCTTTCTATTTTCTCACCCTCAAGTAATATCTCTCCAGAACTAGGATTTTGAAAACCGCCTATCATAGTAAGAAGTGTTGTTTTACCGCAGCCTGAAGGTCCAAGCAAAGTTACAAACTCTCCCTTTTCTATATTAAAATTAATGTTTCTTAATACTTCAACTTCAGGAGCTTTTTTTGAAACCTTAAAAGATTTGCATACATTTTTAACTTCAAGAATTGCCATTTTTAAATCTCCAAGAAGTAAGTAATTTTTCTAATATAATTAATATTCTATCCATACTAAATCCAATAAGAGCAGACACTATCATAAGAGCATAAAGCTTAGGTGTCTCAAGCCTCTGCTGAGCTTCTACCAATATAAATCCAAAACCCTTACTTGTAGCTATAAACTCTGCACATATTACACTCATCCAACCAAGTCCTAAAGCAAGTCTGCATCCTGTAAGAAATGAAGGCAAAGCACCAGGTAAAATTATATCAAGCATTATGTCTATATTTTTTGCTCCCATACTTCTTGCTGCATTAATATAATTAGGGTCTATTCCTCTCACTCCATCTATTGTGTTTATTATAAGTGGGAATATTGCACTCATAGTAATTAAAAATATTGTAGGACCATCACCAAGTCCAAACCACACTATAGCTAATGGAATCCATGCCATTATTGGTACTTGTCTTATTGAGTTTATTATTGGTGATACAGCCAAAAGTATAGGCTTTGAATACCCCATGATAAGTCCTAATGGAAGACCTATTATGCAGGCTATAAGAAAACCTCTAAATACTCGCTCTAATGTTATAAGTAAATTTTGTACTGTATAAGAATCTATCCAAGATTTAAAAAACTCTTTGCAAGTTAAAATAAAATCTGGAAGAAGTAAATTATTATCTATCTTTTTTGCAAGAAAATACCAAATTATCATAATAGCTAAAAGTACAGAAACACTATAAAACTTCATAAATAAACTGTTTCCAGCATTACCTAAATTTATGACTCTGCTTTTATTTTGAGGAACTTGACTCCCATTGTTTTCCATGTTTTTATCTCTCCTTGTGAATTTGAAATATCTAAATAATGAGTAAGCATATTTGACAATATAGCTTCATTTTCAATATCATTTACCGCTTCATTGTAAGCTTTTATAAAATTATTAAGCATTAAAGTATCTTTTAATTTTTTTGATGCCACCAAATAATAATCAACTTCTTCAGTATCTATTTTTTTAAACCTTGCTTCTTTTATTTTTAAAGCTAAAATAATATCAATTAATACAGCATCAACAGTTTTCTTTTCTAAAGCATAAGGCAATGCAGTTGAAAGCATAGGATAATAATTAGAATTTGTATACTTCTCTTTTAACAATATCTCTTGAAGAAGTCTTTTATTCATATATCCAATATTTTTTGGTTTTATATTATCATCATCATAGCTTTCATTATAATAAACTAATATATTAGAGCCTTTTACTATAGAATCTACTATATAATAATTAGTGTCTATAGATGTTAATTGAAAAGCCGCATCTGGACATAATACTGCCATATCAACTCTTCCAGATATAAAAGCAAATTCAGCCTGAGAACCGCAGCAATCCAAAAACTGTATATAATCAATATTTGAAAACTCTATATTAGAATTTTTTTTAGTATTTATTATATAATCAAAAAGCATTCCAGAAGCATCATTTCCGCATGCTATAGTTATTGTATCTTTTTTATCTAAAGAGTTTTTATAATTCTGAAATAAAATAAAGCATATAACAAAAATTATACTAAATACAATGATATATTTGTTTCTCTTTATTATATGCCTCATCTTTATTTCCTGCTTATAATTTTTATGCTTTAGGTTCTTCTTTAATATTATCTATCTCTACTGCTTTAGCTCTCCAATCTTTATAACTCATGCCAAGAGGGAATATTGGATCAACTTGTTCTTTAATAAATACATCAAAATCTTTAGCACCTGAATTTTCAAAATAAGATAAGTCAATATAATCATCTATATTAAGAGAATTAATATCATCTCTTATACCTAATCTCTTCATAGTTTTCATTTGATTATGAACGTATTCTCTGTTTAATTTCCAAGTGATAGTTCTTCCTTCTTCATTGAGTTTTTTCCATAAAGTCATAAGGCCAACTTCCAAAGGAACATTATAATTTTCAGCAAATATTTCTGCTGCTTTGTAAGGGTGAAGATACATATATTCTATAGACATAACATGAGCAAGAAGTATTCTCTCTGCCAATTTTGGGTGAGCTTTAGCAAAGTTATAATTCATACAAACTTTACAGCAAGTACCATGACCATCAATTTCTCTGTCTGTGTTTTGTCTTTTTAATATTTTACCAGTGTTTTCATATTCTGCCATAGAACCCCAAGGGTCGCATGCACCGTATCCATCAAGCTGTCCTAACTTAAATGCAAAATATGCATCAGAATCACTCATAGAAAAGTTTTCATAATAAGTAGTATCTCTTGGTATATTTAATTGCTCTGTCCATTCTGCCCAGTTTAGATTTTCAGTTTCTGCATTAGCTCCCATAGATATTTTTTTGTTTAATAAATCTTCAGGCTTTTCTATTGCTTTAGAAACAACAAAATACTCAGCTCCTCCTGTATGATTTTCTGCCGCTATAAAAAGAGGAACTTTATTTTTTACAGCATTTAAAGTAGTTGTAAAACCAGCATAAGCCATATCCATTTGTCCAGCACTCATAGCCTCTGGTACATTACCATTTCCTGTAACTGTAACATTTAAACCTAATGCTTTAAATATTCCAGTATCTTCTCCGACACAAGCTGCTGTCATATGGTCGCAGTTATAATAACCTAAATTAATTTTGTATTTTTTGTCTGCATCGCTTAACTCTTCCAAATTATAGTCATCAACTATAGCTTGTACATCTTCTGAAATAGAAGTTTCTGTTGTTTTAGATGCATTATCACTTCCGCCACATGAAATGATGAAAGCAATCATAGAAAAAATAATTACAACTTTTTTCATTTTTTTCTCCTTATATTTTTTTGATTTATATTTAGCAGCATTTTTCCATGCCGTTTTCAAATAAGCTTATTAATTCTCCATTTTCAAGTCTGTAAACAGCAAAACCTATATTAGCTCCCTTTTTACCAGACACTAAAATTTCATTTGGTACTTTTTCATCTATGTTATAAAATTTGATTGTGTAATTTTCTATAGGTGCTGGTATTGGAGTAGTCATTAATATTTTATTAGAATCTTTATATATACCAATTAATTTGTTTGAATATTCAGATTCTTTATATATTATTATTAAGTCATCTGTATTATCTCCGTTCAAATCTCCCTCCAAAAAAGTTAATAACTCCTTATCAGAATATTTTTTTATATACTCTTTGTAGAGCTCTTTATTATTTATGCCTTCTGCATTTTTTATATATTCAGTGTTATCGTTGCATGAGATAAACACAAAAAAGCATAAAGCAAAAAGCATTCTCAACATTGAACTTCTTTTCCTTTATTATTTAGCAAAATCTTTATTTTTTTAACTATGATCATAAACCATGAATAAAGCCCCATAAACAACACCACAACAGCACATATATTTTTGAACCAATCTGGAAAAGTAATATTTATATTATTTGCTAATTCTATTTGCTTGCTTGAACTTGATAAATCAAATATTGGTGTAAAATTATTAGCCAATAAAATATTTGTAATGTATCCTATCAATATGCCAAAGAAAAGCATAGAGAAAAGATATATTATTAAAGTTCTTTTTCCTATTAGTTTATATATGCTTATTAATTCAGATATATTTGTAGCAACACCTGTAATTAAAAAAGTAATAGCTATACCTGGTGAAGCACCTGCAGATATTAAAGCAGCAATAAAAGGAATATGCCCTAGAGCACACACATACATCATGCATCCTACTAATGTTATACCTATAATAGAAACTAATTTAGGGTTACTTAAATACTGCATAACAAATGATTGAGGCACTACTGTTAATAAAATAGCCCCAAATAAAGTACCCACTAATATAAATCTGCTTATTTCTATTCCTAGATTATTAAAGCCCCATAATATGCCGTTATATAATTTTTTGTACCAAGGAGTTTTATCTATATAAATGTTTTCTGGAATTTTTATATTAATACTTTGAAGCTTTAAAACTTCAGGAGCAATTAATTCTTTTCCGCCAAAAATATTTCCTAAGATTCCTATTATTAAAGGCAAAAATATACCGCATAAAATATATATAAAAGTAACCTCTTTTCCAAGCATAGCAAAAGCCACTATTATTGCAGCAGGGTTAATTATTGGAGTTGCCACCAAAAAAGAAAGGGTAGGTCCTAAATATGCACCTGTTCTATATAAACTTAATGCCAATGGAAGCACTCCGCAACTGCATATAGGAAGTATTGCTCCTGATATGGTTGTCTTTATTAGAGAGGATATTTTTTTATTGCCTATAGATTTTTGAAGCACCTGCGGACGAACAAAAGCATGTATTATACCAGATAATATTAAGCTTATAACAATCCATTCTGAACTTATAACAAGAAAGTCCCAAAATACATACAAAAAACGCATTATCATATTTTTATTTCCATTTAAGAGTTTTGTGCTTCTATAGCTTTTTTAATTTCTTGTTCTATTAGCTTCTTGCTTAACACATCATATCTGTTTTTTTCATTTATAATCAATGTACCTCTGTCTACCATTCCGTATTTTGCTAAATAATCAAAATCTTTCCCTGCGTAGTAGAGTTTTACTTCTATCTTATCTTTATACGTTTCTTGAAGTTCTTTTAAATATGATGAATACCCATCGCAGGTAGGACAGGTATTTATAAATTCCACCAATACTTTACACATAAAAAATCCTTATAAAATATAATGTTGAAATATTATTAATAATAAAATTATTAAAAAATGATAATTTAATATAATATAAAAAAACAATATCTATTAGTTAGATTTAAGATATACACACGGTATATTTATAGAAAGTAAATATCTGGAAAAGCGTCCTGATTGAAGAATAATTTTTGTTTTAGACTCAAATACATAATATTATCCTCTTACGATGCAAATTATAATAACACAAAGTATAATAAAGTCAACTACAAAAACATTTTTTATAGTTTTACAGCTTTTATT
>NZ_SRZM01000116.1 GCF_019402445.1 Brachyspira pilosicoli | reverse complement strand
TTTTTAAACTTAAAAACTTATATAAAAACAATATATGCATAAAACAATTCATATCATACCAACTACAAATCTATTGACTTTTTTAATCAAAAAATATATATTGAAATTATACTAATAAATGGAGATGTATTATGTTAAGAAGAATTGTGTTATCTGTTATTCTTGCTTTAGCATTAATAACAACTGTTCCTACCCAAGCACAAGCTGCATATGCTGATGGTGCCGCTATCGGTGCTGCATTTATGGGTGGTTTTCCTGCTCAAGCTTCTTTAGGTTTAACAGGACAATTTAATGGTGTTCCTTTAATGTTTGGATTAACAGGAAGAATATTATTTACTGATAATTATCAGCATTTTGGTATCGGATTTACTATGGATTGGTGGGGATTAAAAATTCCTTTGTTACAAGATTCAGTTGGTATTCACTTCTATTTAGGACCTGGTCTTGGAGCAAGTGTTGATTTTGGAAGCCAATATTGGAATATTAATGCTGCTTTAAGAGTACCTATAGGATTCTCTTTTATATTTGCTAAAAATTGGGAAGTATTTGTGGAATTAGCTCCTAGTGTAAATGTACTTACTGTTGGAAGCGGTGGATTTAGATTATTAGGATTATATATAGGCGATGGCGGAAGCGGTTGGGCTGCTGATGCATTCTTTGGATTTGCTGGTCAATTAGGATTCAGATACTGGTTCTAATATTTTAGTTCTTCTAAAATAATGGCTTAATCTTTTTATTTAAGATTAAGCCTTTTTAGTATTAAAAGTTTATTTATCTATGAAATCTTACTCTTTTATAAACTCAAATATATCTATTAATTTTTTTCCTTCATTTATGCTATTTCTATTTTTTATAAATAATATTGCTGTTTTTATTAATGCTCTCTCCATCATAAGTTTTTTATCAGATAATTCTAAAGATGATATTTCAGCTACCTTAGAATCCCCTACCGTTCTTCTTATCATCTCCGTGCCTGCATATCCTATAGAATCTGATAATATAGAACTCAAATAGTATTCTTTAAAACTCTCATTTCTATAAAGACTAAATGTAACTATATCATCATACTTCTTTCTTAAAGAAATATTTATTTTATTAAACGTATCTATTATTGTTTTCTTTATCCATTGAACAAAATCCTTATTATTAGAAAAATAAGTTTTATTAGCTAAAGTAAAAAATAAGTTTCCTATAACATTTCCAATATCATAACCAATAGGTCCATAAAATGCAAACTCAGGGTCTATTATTTTTATGCCGTTTTTGTTTATAAATATAGACCCCGTATGCAAATCTCCATGTATAAGTGCCTGAGAATAATTCATAAACCTATCTCTCAATTTGCATATTTCAAACTTTAAGCTTTCATCATTATACAAAAACTTCTCTACAAAATCTTCTTGACCTTTAGATATTATGTTTCTATTTTTATAATTGTAATAAGGCTCTGTTAAAACTAAATCTTCTGTAATATCACATAATTCTTTATTTATAAAAAGCTTAACATTATCTTTTTTTTTCGCTCTATCCATTACTAAATCTGTTGTTGGAAGCAAAACATTAGATAAAAACTCAGCAATCTCATCAGAGAAATTATCAAACTCTTTTTCTTCTAATAACTCTTTACGCATGTTTTTATAATCAGATATATCTTCCATAGCCAAAGCATGCATATTCTCATCATAAGAGTATATTTTAGGTATATGATTAGGAGACAAAGAATACTCTATTTTTAATATTTCTGCCTCTATCTTACTTCTATAAACATCTAAAGCCCTGCCAGAAGAGCGTAAAAACTCATCAGCCTGTTTTATTATAATGGATTTATCTTTACTAAAAACCTTAAATACATAATTTATATTGCCGTCCCCTATTTCAATAGCCTCAATTTCTTCATCTTCATTAAAATATTTTAAAACTTTTTTACAATATTCTTTTACATCTTCCGTACTCATTAAAAAGTGTTTATCAAATTTACACATTATTTATATCCTTAAAGTAGTATTATCATTAATATTATATTAATAAAATACAAAAAATACCACTAAAATACAATTATTCAATATAAAAATTACAACTAATGAGCAATACTTCATAAAAAAATATAAATATTAAATTTGATATAATATCATTATAATGGTATACTTTGTAATAAAGCTATTATAGGGTTGTTTTGAAGTGGAAAAATATATACTAGACAATGATTTAGATCATATAAGCAAACTCATAGAAAATATATGTCTAAAAATAGATAAATATATAATAGATACAGACCTTTTTTCATCAGCATTATATGAAGTAATAATAAATGCTATAGAGCATGGTAATCTCAATATATTATATGAACAAAAAAAAGAGTGGCTTCAAAAAAATATATATAATAAAAAATTAAAAGAATTATTAAAAAGTGAACTTGCACAAAATACAAATATAGAATTAACTTTAGATATAAATAAAGATGATAAAACTATTACAATCACGGTAAAAGATAGCGGAGAAGGATTTAATATAAATAAAGCATTAAAAACAATTAAAGATGAAGGTTTTGCTAGAGAAAGTGGAAGAGGAATTATAATAATAAAATCCTATTTTGATGAGGTAAAGCATAATAAAAAAGGAAATGTTATTACACTCATTAAAAAATTCAATAAGAATATATAAAATGATAATAAAGAGAAAACTATTATGCCTAAAAAAGTCAAAGATACTAAATTTTTTCATAAATCTCCTGAAATAAAATTGGATACTGGTTTTGTTACATTAGAAAGATTTATAGCTATAAATGAATATGATGATGGCAGTTTTTCAAGAGAATATAATTGCGATATCATTAACAGAAAAGGATCTGATGCTGTTATAATAGTTCCATATGCTTATATAGATAATCAAATGCATGTACTTATGATTAAAAATTTCAGACCTGTTGTTTATTACAAAGAAAAAGTATTAAATAATAAAAGTGCGGCCGAAATAGATGAAAATATTATGTCATTTTTAGAGTTTCCAGCTGGAATGCTCGAAGAAGATGAACTTAACATGAAAGATAGTAATATGGGTATACGAAAATGTGCTCAAAGAGAATTGGAAGAAGAAACAGGATATAGTGTTAATATAAAGAATATTAAAGTTTTAGGACATCAATATTATAGCTCTTCTGGAATTATCACAGAGAGAATAAATATTGCCACATGTGATATAACAGGATTAAAACCTAAAAAAGTGAAAACTGACGGCTCTGTTATGGAAGAGAATATTGATTCTTTTTTTGTAGAGTTTACTGAGGCCATAAAGTGGTGCAAAGAGGGAATAATAAAAAATGCTGGTACAGAAATAGGATTAAACAGACTTTATTTTTCAATACTCTATGAACAGCAAAAAAAACATACTGATATATTACAAAAAAGATTAGTTTCTTTATTTAATGAAATAAACTCTTTGAAAAAAAGTGTTAATTATTATAATAAGCTTATAAGAGAGTTTAAAGCCACTATCACTCATGAACTTAGACATCCATTTACAGAGATAATGGGATATATTAATTTATTAAAAAGAAAAACATTAGCCGAAGAAAAAAAAGAAGAAGCTATTAATGTCATATCTAGAAGTATAAAAAAATTATATGACAATAATAATAATTTAATACAGATTGCTATTAAAGATGATGAAAGCTATAGTTATACTTCTGAATTTAATGTTGAAGATGAATTAAATTCAATAATAGAAGGATATAAAATTTTATACCCAAAAGATATTAATACAGAAATAAATATAGAAGAAAATTGTAAAACTCTAATAGGCTATAAAGAGAGATTTAGATTAATAATGGAAGGTATAATATCTAATGCCTTTAAATTTACAAAGTCTGGAACAATATCTATAAACGTTAGAATGCTTGATACTATTGAAACTAAAGTTATAGATTTATCACCAGACTTATTTAATTATCATTCTATGCAAAACATCATACCAAATGAAATAGAAATTACGGTAAAAGATACAGGCAAAGGAATAAAGCAAAGCAAATTAAAGAAAATCTTCATACCATTCTATCAAAGCGACTCAAGATTTGAAAGAGAATACGGTGGAATAGGAATAGGTTTATCTGTAGTCAAAGATCTTCTTGATACTATGCAAGGAGCAATTAATATAGATAGCTCTGAAGGTGCAGGTACTATAGTAAAATTAAGAATACCTTTTGGCGTTGTTAATACTTCTAAAAATTAATTTTATTCCATATAAGCCATATAAGCAGATAATACTGTTATGCTATCTTCTTCAGTGCTTTGATTTTCTTCGGCATAATCAAAGTATGTAGATAAAAGAGCATAATCGCTGTAGACATCATCGCTATATACATCTTCTTCTTGTTGTTCTTGAGAAACAGTAGTTGAAGCTACTATTGGAGCAGATGCGGTATTATTATTGTTAATGACTACACCTATTCCAATAAATATTAATAACATAGCTGCTATAGAAGCAATATAAGGTACAAATTTAAATTTCTTTTTGGTGTTATTTACTTCTATGGGAATCTTCCCAGTTAAAATAGATGACATAGCAAAAATTTCTTCTTGAAACTTTCTACACTTAGCACATTCATGCAAATGATTTTCCATTTCTAATATTTCTTCATCATTTAAATCATTATCTTTATATCTGCTAATAAGCATTTCATAATACTCATGTGTGTTGTTCATAAAGTTACCCCCATTTTTTTTATTATTTCTAATAATTTCTTTCTTGCCCTAAATATCCTTGTTCTTACGGTATTAACAGGCAAGTCCAATTTCTCAGATATCTCAGTATAAGAATAATTCTCATATTCTGCCATCATAAGAGGTATTCTAAAATCATCTTCCAATTTAGATAAACTCTCTGCTATAATGATTTTATTTATACTGTCATTATCATGAGCTTCCTGCATCTGGGCATTTCTGTATTCTTTGAGTCTGTATCTTTTTTCTCTCTCTTTTTTTCTTATATGGTCAACTGCCCTATTGAAAGAAACCCTATAAAGCCAAGTATAAATCTTAGACCTTCCTTCAAAGCTCTCCCTCTTTATATAAAAGCTCACAAAAACATCTTGTACAATCTCTTCTGCCTCATCATAATTAGAAATAAGAGAATATACAAGATTAATTAAAGGTTTTTTATAAGCCTCCATAAGCTCTTTGAAAGCCTCTTCATCTCCTTTTTTAAAGGCTTCTAAAAAATTATTTTCATCAAACGCCATCTCTACACCACTCATAAAAATAATTACCTCATTTTGCAATTGTGAAGCTGAGATCTTTGCTGAGGTGTTAATACATTTATTATATCTAAATCGCGAACCATTTTCAAATAATCTCTCTCTGCTTCATAATCTTTTTTATCCTTAATAAGATTCTTTAGCATGTTTCTATCTGGATTATCCTTAATAAGTTCTTCTCTTATACTATAATCTATCTTTTCTATTTCTAGTCTAATACTTTCTTCTTCTTGTACAAATTTAATAGCTATATCATAAACTTTCTTTGTTTGCTCTTCTGTCAATACTATACCTGCCATTTGTAAAAAACGTAAAGCATCTGGACCTAATTTATCAGTTCCTCTATGCATTCCTCTCCCCCTCATCATGCCTCTTCCATGCCCGGGTGCCGGAGGCTGAGCAATAAGAAGTGATGAAAATAATAATATAAATAATAATGCAAACCTCTTTTTCATGTACTAACTAAACCTCTCTAATCAAATATATCTCTTTAATTACAAAATATTAGACGTATATATATCGAAAAAAGTTCCCAGTTTTTATATGTATTTTATAT
>NZ_SRZM01000115.1 GCF_019402445.1 Brachyspira pilosicoli | reverse complement strand
CGGGAAAAAGTTGAATAAAAAACTTATACAAACAATAAAATTAAAACAATTATAATTTATATATAAAAAATGGAGACGAATTTTATTTTTCGCCTCCACATATAAAAAACACAATCTATATACAAATTACCACTTTTTGTAAGTAACTAAAGTAGGGTCATCTACTTGTTTAGGGAAGTAGTCTTCACAAGAACCCTCTCTGTAAACGTCAGCAGTAGCACAATGCAAACCACCGCCAAACGGATAAGCATCTCTAAATGGTACAGGTATAACATTCATTCCTAATTTATCCATTTGCTCCATTTGATAAACTTCGCTTGCTTCAACTAATACTGTTTTGTGGTCTAATACTAAACAGTTCATAGAAAGCCATACACTTGAATAACAAAGAGGCGGAGGAGTTTCATGTGCAGGTTTAGCAGCATCAACAATTTCCCAACCATTAGCTTCAAATATTTTTCTTTGTTCAACTGGAAGTTTTCTTGTAGGGTTGTTAATTATTAAACCAGGTCTTAAAGGTACAAAAGTAGCATCAATATGTATAGGATAAGGGTCTCCAGGGAAGTTTACAGCATGTACTCTAAAGTCTGGATACTGTCTTCTTAACCATTCCATAGCTTTTCTGTTTGTAGTTAAACCATGCTGACAGAATAAATCTTTACCAACTCTCATAACATCAGCAGCATCAAAAAGTATTTCATGTTCTGTTGTAACCATATGAAGTTTAGCAGTTCTTTCAAGTAAAACTTCTTCGGTAACATCTCCATCAAAATAATGCATATCATAGCTTGCATCTCCAAGTTCTGGTCTTGGTGCAGATATCCATTTAAAATCAGGGTCTTCATCAAAATATTTTCTAAGTATAGGTGAATAAGCCAAATACTCAAAATATCTTGATCTAAAAGACATAGGAGCTGCTATTATTTCATTACCAATAGTCAAAAGTACATCTCTAGGAGGCATACAGCCAAACATACTTCCAGTCATAAAATGAGGTGTTACAACAGCTTGATTCCATTGAAGAGGAGTAGGTCTATCTACTTTTACTCCATGCTGCTCTAATATTTTACAAAGATTATCCAATTGAGCATTTGCTTTTTCTACAGTATCTAATGGTCTAGGTCCTGTCATACCTCTCATTGGACTGTTTAATGGTACTTTAGCTTTTGAAGCTGGTTCTGATGGAGCTATACAACAGTTGTCAGCTCTTCCTACTATAACATGTTTTAATGGGTCAAAATCATTCCAAGAATTTACGATTTTCATATAGAAATCTCCTTAAATAGTTAATAAAAGTATAAAATGTATAATATAATGCATAATAGAAAAACTATTAGACTATATTTGCTATTTGTTTTTTTTGATTATTTTAAATCGATAATATAAAAGAAATTAAGGATCACCTCAAGAAGAGGATAGATGAATAAGAAAAAAGATTGATTAATTTGTTTTTCATTTTGTAATCCTAAAACATAAAGAAATATTATTTTTTTATTTCTTTAAGAAGAATTATAATTTATTTTTATATTTTGTCAAGAAAAAAATTAATCAATTTTTAATTATTTTTTATTATAAGTTTTTATATTAAAAAGTTATGAGCATAATATAAGTTCTATTA
>NZ_SRZM01000114.1 GCF_019402445.1 Brachyspira pilosicoli | reverse complement strand
TTAAAGTAAATAATAAATTAAGATATTTTTAATAAAATTAACTATTCATATTTGATACACTTATTACGCTAATTTTTTTTAATTCAATATATTCTTTTAGAAAATATTTTTTTAATAATCTTTTATTTTCTATAAACATAGTTTTTGTTTTTTTATCTTGTTTTTTTATATAATGCTCTATTTTTAAAGCTATACTTATGTTTTCAACTCTCCAAGCTGATAAAAATTTAATAGGCTTATGAGTTTTAGTATATTTTGCCCCTTTGCCTTTACTGTGCTTTATAAACCTCTCTTTTAAATTGTTTGTTACTCCAGTATAATAACTCCCATCTTCACAGAGAAGTATATAAACATAATAAACCTCATTTTCCATTTTTTATGTCTCTTATAATATCATCAACATCAATATATATATCATTATTATATTTTTTAAATATATCACATACATTATTATAATCTTCTACAGTGTCTACTGTAGTTCTTAATTCTGGCATTCTAAAACTCTCTTCCGCCTTTGGATTTTCTATTTTAAACTTATTAGGGTTTCTATAATGATACTGAGTAATATGTTCATGCTCAAAAGAATCATTAGAATTATCATTAGCATATTTTAAAGCCTCATAATTAATAACTTCAACACCGCTGCCATAAGGAAGCAAATCATAATGACTTAAATCTGCATTTGTTTTTATATGATGCTCTATTATAGAATCTAATGCCTTTATACTCACCAATGGATTATCCCCAGTAGCTCGTACTATAATATCTCCATTAAACTTCTCTGCCGCTTTCACATATCTATCTAAAACATCTTCCTCGCTTCCTACAAAATAATTGCACTCAAGACTTTCAAATATCTTACTAAACTCATTATAAGATTTCTCTTCTGTAGCAACTATAACATCATTAGCCATTTTAGAACTTCTTAGCCTTTTTATAATAAG
>NZ_SRZM01000113.1 GCF_019402445.1 Brachyspira pilosicoli | reverse complement strand
ATATAATTATATATATATTATTATAAAAAAAGTATATTTTTTAAATATATTAGCAAAAATATTTATAATATATATTGATTAAAGTATACTTAATTTATACAATATATAATATAGGAATATACATAAATATAAAAAATAACAAGGAGGAACAGATGAATAAATGTGAAGGTATATTATCTGCTCTAATGACTCCATTTAACAAAAGTGGAAAATTAGATGAAAAAGTATTGAGGAAATATGTAAGACACAATATTGACCGTATGAAAGTTAATGGATTATATGTTGGAGGTTCTACTGGAGAAGGACTATTAATGTCTAAAGAAGAAAGAATAGCTGTATTTGAAATTACAAAAGAAGAAGTTAATGGAAAAATACCTCTAATAGCACATGTAGGTACATTAAATCTTAATGAAGCTTGTGAAATGGCACAAAAGGCAGAAGAATTAGGATACGACTTAATATCAGCTGTTACTCCATATTATTATCCATTTTCATTTAATGATATTAGCAAATATTATAACACAATTCTAAAGGCAACAAGTAAAATTCCTTTGGTAATATATTTCTTGCCTAGTCTATCAAATAACAGTATATCATTAAATGATTTTGGAAAACTCTTTGAAGATAAAAGAGTGATGGGTATCAAATATACTTCATCAGATTTATTCTTATTAGAAAGATTAATACAAAAATTCCCTGATAAGATGATGTGGGCTGGTTTTGATGAATTATTAATAGCATATGCTTCTTATGGTTTAAGGTCAGGAATTGGTTCTACATACAATATACAAGCTCCTTTAGCAAAAAAAGTAATAGATGCTGTTGAAAATAAAGATTTATCTAAGGCTTTAAAAATACAGCATGATATGAATGATATAATTAAAACTTTACTAAGTGTAGGTATATATCCAGCACTTAAAGAATGTATTACTTTCTATGATTCTTCAGCTGTTTCTTATTGCAGAGCACCTATGGGTTCAAAACCTCTTGGTAAAGCAGAGAAAAAAGTATTAAAAGAGATGTTTGATAAATATTTATCTAAACTATAATATTATTTTAGAGTGCTGCTTTTTTATTGCGGCACTCTTATTTTTAATTAATTTTTTATAAAAAAGGATATTGTATTATGATATTAAAACCAATAAAAAGTGAATTCAATCAACATTTCCATGACACCATATGGAAAGCTAAAAATTATGTTAGAGAGCATTATGAAGAATTAAAAAAATTACCTAATGGAAAACATTTGCTTGATAAAGAAATATGCGAAGGTGCTTTTATAAATGTTATGGAATATGATAATAAAGATAATCCACCTTGGGAATCACATTTAAAATATGTAGATGTTCAAATAATTTTTGAAGGCTCTGAAGATTTTATTATAGCAAATACTTCAACATTAAAACCAAAAACTTATGATGAAGCTTCAGACTATCATGATTGGGAAGGAGAAGGAACTCTTCGTTTAACTTTATCTCCAGGAGAAATGCTAATACTTCTTCCTTATGATGCTCATAGAGTAGGACTTCCGCCAAAAAGCGGTAAAAATCATGTTAGAAAAGCTATAGTTAAAGTACCATACAAAGCTTAAAAACTATACTTTCTTAAAAAGAATTAACTTTTTTATAAACAAATATTTTAATAATAGGAGAAAATTATATGGCTTGGCATTGGTTTGACTGGATAGTCATAGGGCTATACTTTGTCGTAATGTTTTTTATTGGTATGTTCTTTGCTAGAAGAACTAAATCTACAGATGATTATTTCAAAGCTGGAGGAAGAGTTCCTGCTTTGGTAACTGCAATGAGTATTTATGCTACTGCTTTATCATCCATTTCATTTATAGCTATACCTGCTTCTGTTTACAATAACAGCTGGTTGCTTGGTATGGCTCCATTAGGAATTATTTTAATGGTATTATGGGCAGCATACACTTTTGTACCTTTCTTTAGAAGAGTTAATGTTACTACTGCTTATGAATATTTAGGAAGAAGATTTGATAATTCTTTCAGACTTGTTGGTAGTTTAACATTTATACTTTTCCACGTTGTGAGAATGGCTATAGTAATTTACCTTCCTACATTAGCTATACAACAAGTTGTGCCAACATTAAACCCAGTGCTAATCACTATCGTAGTATCAATATTCTGTGTTGCTTATACATCTATGGGAGGTATTGAGGCTGTATTATGGTCTGATGCTATACAAACTGTTGTACTTCTTTTAGGTGCTTTCTTAGTAATTATAGTAGGTTTCTCTTCTGCTCCTGAAGGTGTAGGACAAGGATTTAAACTTTTAGCTGATGACGGTAAAATTATAAGCCCTGATTTCTTCTCTTTAGATTTAGCTAAATCTAGTATTTGGGTTATGATAGTTGGAGGATTCGTAAACTCTATTTATTCTTATGTGGGTAGCCAAGACATAGTTCAAAGATATGCTACAAACAAAGATGAACATGAAGCTAAAAAAAGTTTATTTATGAATGTTCCTTTGCTTTGTACTAGCATTGTAATATTTATAGGTATGGGTTCTGCTTTATATATTTACTTTCATTTTAAAGCTACTTTACCAGAAAACATTAATGGTAATGCTATACTTCCATACTTTATAGTAAATGCTTTACCTGTTGGTATATCTGGTCTTGTAATAGCTGCTATATTTGCTGCTGCTCAATCTACTGTATCATCTAGTTTGAACTCTGTTTCTACTTGTATGACTGCAGATATTTTAGAATATTTCAAATCTGGTATGGAAGACAAAAGCAAACTTAAATTTGCAAGAATTTCAAGCTGGATAGTTGGTATATTTAGTACATTGCTTGCTATTTACTTTATATACAATGGTCAAGGTGATATGTTCTTGTATTTCCAAGCTATTACTGGTCTTTTGGGCGGTCCTATAGCTGGAGTATTCTTAATTGGTATATTCTTTGACAAAGTAGAATCTAAAGCTGTATGGATTGGTTTTATAGTTTCTGTAATAATTGCATTCTATGTCAGCGATCCTGCTGGTATGCTTACTAAGTTTATACCTGGTTACGTTAAACCAAAAATCTTTGAGTTTATGTTGTCATTTATAATTATAGGCTCTAGTGTAATAGTATCTTTCATAGCTTCTTTCTTCTTTGGAAAACCAAGCGAAGATAAAATAAAAGGTTTAACTTACTCTACTACTATTAAAAATCAAAAATAATAGTTGAGTTATTCAGGCTTATTGATAAGGAAACAGAAATGAAAAAATTATGTTTGATATTATCTATTATATTTGCTGTTAGCTGTTCAAGTAATACCGCTAGCAGCAATGCAAATGTATTAGATTCTAAAACTGATAAAAAAATAGTTTGGGAGATGGGTGGACGTTTGCCTGCTCAAACTGGAATGGATAAAAATATTGGTACTGCTGGTTTATTATATGGTTCTTTAGAAGACAAATATATTGTTGTTGGAGGAGGAGCTAACTTCCCTGAAGAATCTGTACTTAATGGCGGAGCTAAAAAAACTTATTCTGATATTTACATGCTTGAAGATAATAACGGCACATTAGAAGTTGTTGAGCATATCAATTGGGAAAACGAATTAGGATATGGTGCTTCTATCACTGTTACAAATGGAATATACTATATCGGTGGCTCTTCAAACCCTGAAGCTGATGATGATATATTGTTTATCACATTAAAAAATAATAAATTAAATGTTGAAAAAATAGGTGATTTACCTTTTACATTACAAAATGGTGTTGCTGTTTATAAAGACAATAAATTATATATTATCACTGGTAAACAAGCAGGAAAAGGAAGCGACAAAGTTTATGAATATGATTTAGCTACAAAAGAAACTAAAGAATTAGCTCCTGTACCTAATCAAGCTAGCAGAACTCAAGCTGTTGCTCAACTATTAAACGGCAATATATATGTGTTTAGCGGTGGGGACGCTACTGCTTATACTGATGGTTATAAATATGATTTTGCTAACAACACTTGGGAACAAGTTTCTGATGTAGCTCTTAACAATGAAGGAATATCTTTACTTGGTGCTGTATCAGTTAAGCTTAATGAACAAGAAATGCTTGTTATAGGCGGTTTTAATAAAGCAGTTTATGATGATGCTGTTTATAACTTGGGTAATCTTCAAGAAGAAGCATTGGCTGATTTTAGAGCTGGTTATTTTGGTGCTGACCCTTATGAGTTTGATTGGAACAGTAAAATATTAATTTATAACTGTGAATCTAATACTTGGAAAACAATAGGAGATGTTCCTTTTGATGCTCCTTGCGGAGAGGGTTTAATATTAATAGGAAATAAAATATATTCTATTAACGGCGAAATTAAGCCTGGTGTTAGAACAGACAAAATGTATGTAGGCACTATAATTGCTAAATAAAGATAATCAATAAAATTGGTAATTTATTAAAGGGTTTTATCTATAAAAGGTAAAGCCCTTTTTTAATGCATTAAAAATTTATTTCAAACACAATGTAGCCCAGAAAGTAGGAACATTATATTCATGAAGCAGTCCTTCTCCGTTGGTGTCTTCATAAATATCAATTAACTTAAATCCGCACTTTAACTGCCCTCTTATCTGCTCTTCTATGGTGTGAGAAAATTGAATGCCGTCATTTTTACTTAATAACTCATCTAATAATTTTTTATCTTTTAGCGGATTGAAAGGAAGTTTATATTTAATATTTTTACTATTTTCATCAAATAAAAAATTAATTCCATTATCGAGCCCAGACATAAGCCTTCCGCCTTTTTTTAATACTCTATAGCATTCGCTCCATATATGCGAAACATTCTCTACATAACAATTAGAAACAGGATGAAAAATCAAATCAAAACTTTCATCTTTAAAAGGAAATTTTTTTGTCATATCATATTTTATGGCATTTATATTATAACTCTCTCTTTTTGCTACAAATATATCATTGTCTATCTGTTTTTGAGAATAATCTATTAATGTACATTTTGCTCCTAAAGCTGCAAATATTGGCATCTGCTGACCTCCTCCAGATGCAAGCCCCAACACATTTTTATTTTCCAAATTTCCAAACCATTCTTTAGGAACATTTTTAGTCGGTGTTAAAAGCATATCCCATTTTCCATTTTTAGCTTCTAAAAACTTTTTATGTGTAATAGGAACACCCCATATCCAACCATCTTCAACCCATTTATCTATAGTTAAAGAATTGATTTCTGTATAATCCATATAAAACCTTGCTATTAGATTATTACTATATTATAAAATTTACTGCTTTGTGAAAACTCCGCTCTTGCCGTCTGCTTGAACAGTTGCTGTAGTATTACTTGTAAACACAAGATCAACTGAGAAAGTTTTATTAGCAAATGTTGTGCTTGCAGAATAATGGTCATCACTATGTTTTGTAATAAGGGCTGCAGAAATAGTAATAGTATCATATTTTAATGAACCGTCAGAATTAATTGTAACTATTTTTCCATTAAGTTCACCTTCAGTGCAAACCCAAGTGCCTTCATAATTTTTACTTATTCCTAATATATTATCAGTTTTACAACCTATTATAACAATACTTAAAAATAACAATAATAAAACTAATCTTTTCATTTTTTACACCCCCCCTTAATTATTATATACTAATACAATAATATATTTATATCAATTATTTTAAATAGATTTTTTCTGATTTTTAATATATAATATTTTCACACAATATAAGGAGTTAAGAATTATTATAAATTCTTTTTAATTTTATTATGATAAACAAAATAAACAAAATGCCTACAGCCCTCACAGGTTTAGCACTTGGCGTGGGCGGTATATTCAACGCTTGGACTATCTTTACAGGAAAAAAATATTTTGCATATATTGGAGCTTTAATATCATCTGTATTAATACTCACAATAATTACAAAAATATTTTCATCTTTCAAAGCATTTATTAAAGATTTAGAGCACCCAGTTGCAGGAAGTACAATACCAACTTTAGATATGGCTATTATGGTAATATCAAGTTCTGTAGTACAATTTATAAGACCGCTTGGTATTGCTATGTGGCTTATAGCTATAGTGATACATACAATATTTGCAATCACTTTTATAGCTCATAGAATAAACTTAAAAGACAGACATAATATGGTACCTAGTTGGTTTGTTCCGCCTATTGGTATAGTTGTAGCTTCTGTTAGCGGAAGTGCTATGGGATTTCCTACTTTATCACAAGCCATTGTTTATATAGGAATGGTTATATATATAATAATGTTTCCTTTTATTTTTTATAGAATCATTTTTCATGAACCTTTAGCTGAAGATAAGTTTCCTGCTTTTGCCGTAATGGGAGCACCTGCTAATTTATGTTTATGCGGATATTTAACTGCATTTCAAACATACAACACCGCTATACTTAATTTGTTTTTAGCATTAGGTTTAATTACAACATTTAAAGTTTATTTATCTTTAATAAAAGCTTTTAGAATAAAGTTTATACCATTATTTGCAGCATACACTTTCCCTCTTGCAATAGGTGCACAGGCTCTTTTGAAATTTGCTAATTATTCAAAATCTATGGGTGGAGAATATTATTATATATGGAGATATGTTGCTATAATAGAGCTTGTAGTTGCTAGTTTGATGATATTATATGTATTTTTAAATATGATGTCTTTTATACATTTCAATGTTATAAAGGATAAGGAATAAAATATAATTGATAGTGTTTTGTTATAATATTTATTTTTTATAAATGTAATAATTATTTTTTATAGTAAAATTATTAAAAAACTAAATTAATAAGTATTTATATCGTTTTGGTTTAATATTACGTATGTAAAATATAATTAATATTGTTCTCTTAACTTGCACTTTTTGCAACTTTGACGAAG
>NZ_SRZM01000112.1 GCF_019402445.1 Brachyspira pilosicoli | reverse complement strand
TTTTTTTATATCATTAGTTTGATATCCAGCCATAGATGCAAAATCTACATCTGTGAGTGTATTCATTTCTTTTGATGTATATATCAATGATTTTGTATATAAAGTTTCACTATCAACTAATGTACCATCAAAGTCAAAAATAGCTCCTTTAATTTTTTTATTCATTTTATTTCCTTTTTATATAAAATTATTATTATGATGATATATTTTATATTTAATTATTAGTTACATCAATAGTTTTATTTATTGTTAATAAAAATTATATTAATTGTAAATAAATTGTATATATGCTATAATTTAAAAGTATTAGTTTATGAAAAATATTGTAAATTAATAAAAAAGGAGTATTAAAAATTATGGGATTAAAACTTATAGTTGCTAAAGATGCTAATGGAGTAGGAAAAAAAACGGCTAATGAGATTATTAATATATTAAAGGTAAAAAAAGATGCTGTTTTAGGTCTTGCTACAGGAGGTACAGCTGAGGCAGTGTACCCACATTTAATTAAGGCTTATGAGAAAAAAGAGATTGATTTTAAAAATGTGAAGTCTGTAAACTTAGATGAATATAAAGGTTTAGATGGAAAAAATGAACAAAGTTATAGATATTTTATGAACAAAAATTTATTTGACCATGTAAATATTGATAAAAAAAATACTTTTGTTCCTAAAGGAATAGGTGATAAAGAAAAAATCTTAAAAGAGTTTAACGATAAAATAGAAAAACTTCCAAGAGATATTCAATTACTTGGAGTTGGTCCTAATGGGCATATTGCTTTCAATGAACCTGATGAGGCTTTGCATGCTAATGCTTTATGTGTGAAGCTTGATGAAAAAACTATTAAAGCTAATGCTAGATTTTTTGCTTCTGAAAAAGATGTTCCAAGAGAGGCTTTTAGTATGGGAATGGGCGGAATATTAAAAGCTAAAAAAATAGTAATAGCTGCTATTGGTAAGGGTAAAGCTGCTGCAATGAAAGAACTTTTGAATCATGATAAAGTTATGACTAGCTGTCCTGTTACTTTCCTTAAGCTTCATAATGATGTTGTGGTTGTTATAGATGAAGAGTTGGCTGATGCTATAGGATATAAGAAAAAAGTTTGTAAGAAAAAATAATTTTTTTAATCAAATAAAATGCAATGGGGTTTTTATTAATCTCATTGCTTTTTTATTTAGTGATAATATATTAATACTTGTATATATAGTGGGGATTATTATTAGAGTCTAGAGATTCTTCTGAATTAATATTAAATGCCTCATTACAATCTTTTATTGATTTTTCAAAATATTTTTTATCTTTTGTATATTTGTATTTGTCAAAATAAAGTATGCTTCTGTTGCTTAAAGCATATATATTATGATGGTCAATTTCTATTAACTCATTGTAATCTTTTAATGCTTCATCAAATGATTCTGCATTAGCCGTAATTTTATAATTTAATAAATTTAGAGTAGCTCTATTATGAATGATATCAAAATCATTATTGTAAGAGGATATTGCATTATTAAAAATACTTAAAGCAGTGTTATAATCATTATTGTTATTGTCTTTGCCATATTTAGTTGAATATAATATTGCTTTATTATTTAGAATATCTTTGTTTTTATTATATATAGAAATTGCAGATTCATAAAACTTATCAGCCTTTACAAAATAAGTGTTATTTCCATTTTTTGTATATATCTTTGTATAAAGTATTCCAGCACCATTTAAAGCTAAATAGTTTCTATCATCTATTTGAAATATTTTTTCAAGTATTTCCATAGCACTATCTTCTTTGGAATTCTTTATTTCTTTTACAAGATTTTGATACATATTATTTATTTCTATTTCTTTTTTATTATCTATCTCATTAGAAATAATAATATTAGGTTTTTCCTCTTTTTTTTCATTTTCTTCTTTTACAATCTTCTTTGTAGTTTGAATATTGTTTTTTTCTTTATTGTTATTAGTAAGTAAATTAATTATTAAGCCAGATATAAATGTAAATACAGCTAAAAATAATAAAACATAAGTTGTATTTCTATTTCTTAATTGTATTATATCATTAATAGATGACTTTAAATTGTTAAAGTTTGAAGAGGATATTGATGTTGTATTTTCTTTTATAAAATTATTTAATTCATTTATTTTATTTTGATTAGTTTCATTTATTAATTGTTCTTTAAAATATAAGGATAATATTTTTATATACTGATTTTTCATGTTTTCTGCTAAAATATTACTAGTACTATCTATTTCTTTTTTGATATTATTATTTGCCCCTATCGTATATACATTGTATACTACTGTTAATACTAAAAATATAAGAGAAAATATTATAAGTATAATAAAAATATTATTCTTTTTCATTTATATTATTCTTTTAATTATGCTTTTTTTCCTTTCATAAATAATATTAAAAGACCGCTTGCAATAAAGTTACTAGCATAAGTACCTATCACTACACCGCAAAAGAATGTAAAAGCAAAATCATATAGTATAAACCCGCCCCATATCATTATAGCAAGAGTAGCAAGCAATGTAGAAACACTAGTAATTACAGTTCTGCCGACAACATTATTAAGACTTATATTAACTATTTCTTTAAATGGTCTTTTAACATCAGCATTTTCTCTAATTCTATCAAATACAACTATTATGTCGTTTATTGTATAACCTATCAAAGTAAGCATTGAAGAGAGAACCAATACAGAAAACTCTTTATTCAAAAATAGAAGTATACCAAATACTATAACAACATTATGTATAAGAGTAATAATAGCAGGAAAAGCATATCTATAATTAAATCTTATAGTAATGTATATCATAATGATAATCCAAGACACTATTACAAGTATAAAAGCTAGTTTTAAATTATCAGAAGATACTACACCGCTTATAATATTACTTCCTATGAGAGTAACTTTTTCTTTTGTATATTTATCATAAAGTACTTGCATAGCTCTATCAGATTCTTCATTAGAGCCTCTAAATCTCAAAAGAAAAGCATTGATATTATCTTCTCCTTCAAGCTCTTGTATATTAACAGTTTCTGTACCAAAGTTTCTATATAGATTTCTTATCTCAGCGATATTTATTACTTCTGGATTATCGATTTTTACTTGTAATTCAACACCGCCTGCAAAATCTATACCCATATTAAAGCTATTAGTAGTCAATTTATTAATAAAAAGCCCAATAGAAGCTATAAATAATATACTAGATATAATAGCCGCAACAGGCATAAATTTAACAAAAGGAATTTTATTTTTTGTTACATCATTATTTTCAGTTTTTTTAACATCATTATTTTTTTTAATATTTTCGCTCATACTATAAAATCCTTATTATATTAAATAAAGAAGAAACCAGCTTTCTTCACAAGTTTTGTACGAATAATCTCTTCATAGATATATCTAGTGATAAATACAGCAGTAAATAGGTTTATTAAAATACCAAAGAATAATGTAACAGCAAAACCTTGTACAGGACCGCTTCCAAATATCCATAGTATTAAAGCTACTATTATTGTTGTAATGTTAGAGTCAAATATTGTAGCAAATGCTCTGTCATAACCAGATATAATAGCATCAGAAACATTAGATTTTATTTTTAATTCATCTTTTATACGTTCAAAAATAATAACGTTAGCATCAACTGCCATACCTATAGTAAGTATAAGACCAGCTATACCAGGCAAAGTAAGAGTAAATCTCAAAGGAGAAAGTATAGCTATAATAAGTATAACATTTATAAGCATAGCTATTGTAGATAAAACTCCAGACATTCTATATACAGCAATCATAAATACAGCAACTAATATTGCAGCCATAAATAAAGCAGTAGTACCAGCCTTAACAGAGTCAGCACCTATAGATTGACCTACAACTTCTTCCTCTACAACACTTACTTTTAAAGGCAAAGCACCTTCTTTAAGTATTCTAGCCAAATCTTGAGCTTCTTCCAAAGTAAAGCTTCCAGAAATAACTCCTCTTCCGCCTCTAATTTCTTGATTGATATTAGGAGCACTTATTACTTTATCGTCCAATACAATAGCAAGCATTCTATTAACATTAGCAGCAGTTACTAATGCAAACTGTTCAGCTCCTTCATTATTAAGTTCAAACTCAACAGTAACCTCTCCAAATTGTCCGCCGCCTACATTAGCATTAATTAAAGCAGAACCATCTAAAGAAGCCTCTTTTTCTATAAATACAGGAGCTCCTCTAACTCTTCTTCCAAAGTCATCTTTTTCGCTATAAAAATAAACTTGCTTGTCATTTTCTGGTACTTTAGCAGTATTAGTGAAAACTCCAAGAAGTAAGTCATTGCTGGTAATTGTAGCAGAAGCCTCTTGGTCTACTAAATTGAAAGTGAGAGCACCTTGGCTAAGTACAACACTTTTAATTCTATCAGGGTCTCTAGCACCAGGAAGTTCAACAACCACCCTATCATCGCCTTGCTTTCTTATACCAACTTCGCTAACTCCAAATTGGTCAATTCTACCTCTTAATCTAGATATAAGTCTTTCCATAGCATCATTTTTTTCTTCAGCAGTTAAAGATAATGCAGTTCTATCTAATTTATTAGCATAATCTTCAAAATCTGCTTGAAGTACTATTCTTATACCGCCCTGTAAGTCCAATCCCAAATTTACAGATTCGCTTCTAAGACGTTTAAGCGACTGAATCTCATCAATTTGCTCTTTTGTATATCCATTAGATATCATCTCATCTAATGACATGTTACTTTCTTCTTTTTTATCTTCTGGTGTGAAAAAATACCATCTTACTGTAGGAGTGATAAACCAACCCATTATAGCAAGACCTATAATTATGAATGCTAGCCTTAAATTATGACTCATATTATTTCCCTATTTCTTTATTATTATTTTTTCTATTATTCTTTTTTATCTTCAGATTGTGCTTTTTCTAACTCTTCTTTTATCTGATTCTTATCTTCTATAGCTTTTTTATCTTTCTTTTCTTCTTTTTTAGCATTAAGAGCTTCTTCACTAACCACAGCTGATATAGAAGATTTTATTATTTCTATTTTTGTATTTTCTCCTAATTTTACTATAGCAACTCTACCGCCTTCTTTATCAGATACATATTCAGCTACTATACCTCCAGCTACTATTATTTTATCACCTTTTTTTAAACTAGCTATGCTTTGAGCCAATTTTTGTTGTTGTTTTTTTTGCGGTCTAATAAGTAGAAAGTAGAATATAGCAAAAATAGCTACCATCATACCTATTGATACTAAAGGGCTTCCTCCTGCTTGAGCTCCTCCTGTAGTTTGTGCATATAAAGTTGCTGTGAACATTTAATTACCTCTTTAAAATTATTTTTTATATTTTCAATGATTTTATATGATATCAATAATTTATACTTATGTCAATATTGCAGTATTTCATTTTTATAGTATTTATTATTTAATAATTTATACTATTATATTCATTGACATTAGTACTTATTATAGTATAATGTTGTGAAAATTAGGTAAAATCATATGAAACAAACAAACAAACATTTCTATACAATCTCAAGCTTTACTTTACTAATACTATCTATTTCTGTTGCAAAAATTTTTGTTACAAAATTAGAAATTTTATTTCTAATGAACTCTATATTTTTTTAAGGATCAGTATATGAAAAATAAAAAACTACTATTAAAAATTGGTATTATTTTAGCTTCTATATTAATGTTAGTAATTATTACATTAATGCTATTAGGTATAAAAGAAAGAGTAGGATATTTATCAGAGTTTAAGATAAATATAGATAATACTTTAGAAATAAATGGTTTAGATATAGAAGAAACTAAAAAATTGTTTACTATAGATGGTAATTTAGATGAAACTGCTACTACTAATTATATTTTTACTAATGATTCTATAACAAATTATAGTTATGGCTTTAGAATAAAATATTATAGTAAAGTATTT
>NZ_SRZM01000111.1 GCF_019402445.1 Brachyspira pilosicoli | reverse complement strand
GTATAGCTATAGATTCGTTATTATTAATATCATTTAAAATGTTTATTTGTCTATCATTTAATAGTTTATATAAATAATCATCAAGTAAAAAATATTTAGTAAAGTCTAGATTATAGAAATATCTTATCCATACTATTTTATGATCTAAATATATACTTTTATTTGTTTTCTTTAATTCAGATAATATTTTATCTTTACCAATAGTATGGTCTATAAAATTTTCTTTAGATTTTTTTATTTCTTCTTGAGTAGCTACTTCAAATTTTATATTATTAAATAATTTAGTTAATATAAACTCTCTATCATCTATACCTAAAAAATCTTTTTTATTATTATCATAAAAAGTTAAATCTAGTTTAACATTTCTATTAAATGTATCACGAATGAAAATAGAAAAAGATAATTTAAGAATTTGATCTGTGAAACCATCACATACTTGCATTACTACTATTGAATTGTTGTTACTCATTAATAGACCTAAAATTATTAATTATATAAAATACAAAATAATTATATATAAATAATACTATTTTTCAAGTTTTTTATTTTTTATATATAATATCAAAAAAATTGACAAGTACATATATATTTGTTATAATAAACATAATACATTTTTAGAGTTTAGTATGAAAAAAGCAGTACTTTTTATAATTTTTAAAAGAGAAGAGTTAACTAATAGAGTTTTTGAAGTTATTAGAGAAGTTAAGCCGCCACGTTTATATGTTGTAGCAGATGGACCAAGAGAAGATGTAGAAGATGAATATGAAAAGTGTATGGCCACTAGAAAAGTTATTGAAAAGGTAGATTGGGATTGTGAGGTAAAAACTTTATTTAGAGAAAAAAATGTTGGATGCAGATTATCTATATCTGGCGGAATAAGTTGGTTTTTTGAAAATGAAGAGGATGGTATAATACTTGAAGATGACTGTTTACCAGATAAATCTTTCTTTTCTTTTTGCGAAGAGTTATTAGACTATTATAAAGATAATGAAAAAATAATGAGTATAGGTGGTTTTCATTATGGAGAGCCTTGCACAAAATATAGCTATTATTTTTCTTCTATAATGCAATGTTGGGGTTGGGCTACTTGGAGAAGAGCTTGGAAATATTATGATACTAATCTAGAGAAATATTCTTATGAAGATATATGCCAAAAAATAGATAAGATATATAAAGATGCATATATGAGAAGACATTGGAAAGATATAGCTTATATGATGAAAAATCCTGAAATTCAAAAAGAAAGAAAAGTAGATAGTTGGTCATATACTTGGACTATTTCAATAATTCAAGAAGAAGGTATATGTATAGACCCCAATGTAAATTTAGTAAGTAATATAGGATGGGGCATAGATAGTGTTCATTGTCTTGATCCTGATTTTTATTTAGCAAATACTCCTATATCAAATATAGATAAAATAATTCATCCACCAAAAGTAGAAACTAATATAGATATTGATGAATATGTTTGTCATTATAGATTTTCTTTTAAAGACGCTGAAGAATATATGCAAATGTTAGAGAATGATAAAACAGATTTGAGTACTAAAATACAACAATTAGAAAATAATGTTCAAGAATTAAATGCTAGAATACAACAATTAGAAATGATTAATTGTGAATTAGATAATACAAAAAACAATATTATTGCTAACATAAAAATTATTATAGATAAAATAGCTTGGTATATACCTTTTAGAAAACAAAGAGATAAGTTTAGAGAGAATTTATATAAAAAAATTGGTATTTAATTTATTTATATATCATATTTTATTGCTTAATTTAAGTGTATACTATATACTTTTTAATATATAAAAGTAAGGTTAGTGTTTATGAAAAAAGCCGTTCTATTTATGATATTTAATAGACCAGATCCAACTAGCAAAGTTTTTGAAGCAATAAGAGAAGCAAAACCACCTCGACTATATGTAGCGGCAGATGGACCAAGAAAAAATGTAAAAGGTGAATATAAAAAATGTATCTCTACAAGAGAAATTATTAAAGAAGTAGATTGGGACTGTGAAGTAAAAACTTTATTTAGGGATGAGAATTTAGGATGTGGTTTAGCTGTATCTGGTGCTATAAACTGGTTTTTTGAAAATGAAGAAGATGGTATAATACTTGAAGACGATTGTTTACCCAATCAATCTTTTTTTTATTTTTGTGAAGAGTTATTGGATTATTATAAAGATAATGAAAAGATAATGCATATACATAGCAATCATATAGGTAAACCATACTCTAAGTATAGTTATTATTTTTCCTCTATGGAGAGATGTTGGGGTTGGGCTACTTGGAGAAGGGCTTGGAAGCTTTATGATTATAACTTAGAAAAGTATTCATATGATTTAATATCTAAAAAAATAGAAGAAGTATATTTTTCTGATTTATATATTGATTATTGGAAAGATGTATTGAAGATAATGACAAACGATGATATAACAAAAAGAATTAATACTTGGGATTATCAATGGAGTTTTAGTATATTAGCCAATGATGGTTTGTGTATATGTCCTAATGTTAATCTTGTAAGTAATATAGGTTGGGGTAATGATTCTACGCATTGCCATAATGAAAAAGATAAACTTTCTAATATGGCTTCATATGAAATTAAAGAGATTATACATCCTAATAAAATAGAAAGAAATTTATTTATAGATGAAGATTCTATGTCTAAAAAATTCCATTATGTGCTTCCAAACACTGAGTATAGATTAAATATGATAATATCTAATATAAGAAGTATTGTAAATAAGTTAGCTTGGTATATACCTATTAGAAAGTTGAGAGATAAATTCAGAGATGATTTATATAGAAAGATAGGAATATAATTTTAATTTTTCTTTTTTATTGTAATTTTTATTCCAAAGATATGAATTATTTTTATATCTTTTAGATTATAAATACTAAAAAATTCTATTTTATTATTTTGTCTTTCTATTATTTGATTTATTTTATCATCTAATTTATCTATATTATCAAATAGTTGTTTTTGTAGCAAATAATTTTCATATGTTTTATTTAATTTTACTAATAAATAGTTTTTAGATTCAGAATTATTAAATATATTAATATTTATTTTATTAGCAATATCATGTAAATACCAATATTCTTTATTTATATCCTTTACATTTGTATTATTTACAATAGTTCTATTAAAAGCATCAAAAAATGAATTAAATATTTTTTGATAAAATAGTTCTATATTATTATAATTATTAAAATTTTCTATAAAATTATTTATTCTAAAATAATATGCCATTAATGTATTTCTAGAATTTACTAAAGATTGATTTAATTTTCTATAAAAATATTTAGCTTTATGATTGTAGGAAAATGTAAGTTTGTGTAATAAAGTTTGATAAAAAAAATGTTCGTCTTCAGTTCCATCATCTTTTGATAAAGTATAAGGTAAAAATCTTATATTATTTTTTATTATACTTTCTTTTCTATATATTTTATTCCATACGACAACGAATGGAAACTCTAAAGTATTATATTTTAAATCTTTTATATTAATATTAGATTTACCTTCTAAACATGTATTTTTTAATTTATTTTTTTTAAGTATATTATATATACTATATTGATAATATATATAATTATTATTATTATTTTCTATAATATTTAAATTGCTTACTATATCAGTATTATATTCTTTGGCAGTATTATACATTTCTTCTAAGAAATTATTTTCTATATAGTCATCAGAATCTATGAAGTACAAATAATCACCTTTAGCTAAATCTATTCCTTTATTTCTAGCAGTAGAAGGTCCTCCTGTATTTTTTTCATTTTTTAAGATAATTATTCTGTTATCTTTTTTAGAATATTCTTCTAATATTTGGTAGCTATTATCAGTAGAACAATCATCTATACATATAATTTCAATATCTTTTAAGGTTTGATTGATGATGCTATTTAAACATTCTTTTAAGTAAGGTTCTACATTATATACAGGTATTATTACACTTACTTTTATATTATACATAAAAATATATCCATATAGAATTTATATTTTATTATAGATAATTTGCATATTATAAACTAGTATATCCTATTGTCAATTATAAAATTAGTATAGAGTATTATTTATTATGATATAATGTATTAAATAGTTTATTTGTAAATTTAGCTTGCAAAACGAGGCATTTAATTATATTATTAATGAGTTAATTTTTAATATAATAGTTTTTTAATACATAATGTTATAGTGGAGATATTATGACGCATTTAGAATTGAGAGAAAAGTTTAAAGAGTTTTTTAAGAGTAAAAAACATGCTATAGAGAAATCATCATCGTTAATACCAATAGATGACCCTAGTTTATTATTTACAACAGCAGGTATGCTTCAGTTTAAGCCATATTATGCTGGAATAAAAAAAGCACCATATTCAAGAGTTGCTACCATACAGAAATGTTTCAGACTTTCTGATTTAGAGAACATTGGTAAAACAGCAAGACACCATACATTTTTTGAGATGTTTGGTAATTTTTGTTTTATGGGAGATTATTTCAAAAAAGAGGCTATTGAATTTGCTTGGGAGTTTTCTACACAGGTAATAAAGCTTCCTGTTGAGAGAATATATGTATCTATTTATGAGAAAGATGATGATGCATTTAAGATTTGGAACGAGCATATAGGTATACCAAAAGAGAAAATTGTTAGACTTGGGAAGAAGGATAATTTCTGGGGACCTGCTGGAGATTCTGGGGCTTGCGGACCTTGCAGTGAGCTTTATATTGACATGGGTGAAGAGAAAGGATGTGGCAAGCCTGATTGTTTTGTGGGTTGTGATTGCGAGAGGTATTTAGAGTTTTGGAATTTAGTATTCAATGAGTTTTTTCAAGATGTTGATGGCAATTTAACACCGCTTAAAAATGTTGGTATAGATACAGGAATGGGACTTGAAAGACTTTGTTATATTATGCAGGGAGTTGAGAGCAATTATCAGACTGATGTAATGAAGCCTATAGTTGATGCTATTTTAAATAAGCTTAATGTTAAATATGAAGGAAATAATAAAACAAAAATAAATTTATTAGCTGACCATTTAAGGGCTTTGGTGTTTGTTTTGGCTGAAGGCTGTAAGCCGTCTAATGAGGGAAGGGGATATGTTTTAAGAAGACTTTTAAGAAGGGCTTTAAAAACTGCTAATGATTTAGGACATAAAGGTGCTTTCTTAAATGAGCTTACTTCTGCTGTAATTAATGTTTATAAAGATATATATGATTATCTTCCAAAAGAAGAAGAGAATATTAAAAAGATATTAAAAGAAGAAGAGAATAAATTTTTAAGCACAATATCAGCTGGTATGAATAAACTTTACAGTGTAATGGAAGAAAATAGAGAAAGCAAAGTAATATCAGGTAAAGATGCTTTTATGCTTTTTGATACTTACGGACTTCCTTTTGACATTACAGAAGAAGAAGCTAATGACCATGGTTTTACAGTTGATAAAAAAGGCTTTGAAGATGCAATGGAAGAGCAGAAAAAAAGAAGTAGGGGAACAGGAGAAGATAAAAAATCAAAATTTGGTTTTGTTGAAAATTATGAAACTAAATATGTTGGAGAAGAGAGGGAGAGTTTAATTAACGGAGTAAAATCAAAAATAGTAGCTTTATATGAGAATGGAGAGAAAAAAGAAAGTGCATCATCTTCTAATGTAGCTGTAATTACAGAGGTATCACCTTTTTATGGAGAGATGGGCGGACAAGTTGGAGATAATGGCTTTATAGAGATTTCTAACGGAGAAAAGTTAAAAGTATTAGACACGCAAAAAAAAGAAAACACTATTATACATATAGTTGATTGTGCTAACAAAAAATTAAAAGTTGGAGAAGAGATAAAACTTTTAGTTAATTTCGATAGAAGAAGTGCTATAAGAAAAAACCACACAGCAACACATATACTTCAAAAGGTTTTGGAACTAACACTTGGTAATCATATTAATCAGGCAGGAAGTTTTGTTTGCGAAGATTATTTGAGATTTGACTTTACTCATCCAGATTCTATTAGTGAAGATACATTAATAAATATAGAAAATCAAGTTAATGAAATAGTATTTAAATCAATGCCTGCGGTGATAAAATATATGCCAAAAGAAGAGGCTATAGCTTCAGGTGCTAAGGCATTATTTGGAGAGAAATATCCTGATACTGTAAGAATACTTGATATAGGCGAAGGATTTTCTGTTGAGCTTTGCGGGGGCAGTCATTTGACAAATACATCTGAAGTTGGTTATTTTCATATAGTAAGTGAAGGTTCTGTTGCAAGCGGTGTGAGAAGAATAGAGGCTATTACTGGGCTTAATGCTGCTAGAGAGGCTACAAATTTATTTAATAAAGTAAAAAGTTTAAGCCATATACTTAATGCAAATAAAGTGGAAGAGCTTACAATTAGAGCTGAAAACTTACAAACAGAAATAAAAAAATTACAAAAAGAAAATAAACAATTAAAGACATCAGGATCATCTTCTAAAGCGTTTATAGATAATTGCGAAGATTTAAATGGAATTAAGTTTTATAATTTGGAGTTTGACGAAGATATAAAAGATATAAGGCTTTATGCTGATACTATAAAAGAGAGAGTTAAAGATTCTATAGCCTTTATGATAAGTAAAACAAATAATTCTATAATAGTTCAAGTTACAGGAAAAGCTTTAAAAGAAAAAAACATATTGGCTAATTCTTTAATTAAAGATATAATATCAGTTGCTGGTGGCAGAGGTGGCGGAAAAGATAGTTTTGCTCAAGGCTCTATAGAAAATATCGAAAAAGCAAAAGAGGCTATTAATAAAATAAAGAGTAGTTTATAAATGAAAAAAGTTTTAAGTATTATCATTATAATATTATTTTCTGTATCTTGTTCACAGAAAGATTTAACTTTAAGAAGGCTTGATGATGTTAATAGGGCTTCTAAGAAATTGCAAAATAATAAAGATGATGAAGAGGTTTTATTAGAGGTACTTAATGCTGCACAAAATGGTGGAAGAGAGGTAAGAGCTGAGGCTATATGGGTACTTGGAAATATTGAGGCAGAGATAGCTTATAGTGATTTTTTGAAGTCTAGTGTTGAAGACCCTGATTTTAATGTTCGATGTTTATCTATACATGGGCTTGGAAAGTTGGATGCTAAAACTCCTGAGGCAATAGATAGTATAAAAAGGGCTATATCCGATACTGATTTGCAGGTACAGATAGAGGCTTTGAAAGTTGCAGGTAATTTGAAAGCTCCTGAACTTTTAAACTCTATACTTGGAAGTTTATCTAGTAAAAACAAATGGGTGAGAATGGCCGCTATTGAAGCTTTAAAAGATTATGAAGATAATAGGGTTGACCGTTCTCTTAATTTGCTTTCTTCTACAGATAATGATTATGCTGTAAAATCTACTATAGAGCAGGTTTTAAAATATAGAAATGAAAAAGGAATGTAAAAAGAATATATGTTTGTTAATAAAAAAATAATTTATTTATTAATAATTTTCTCTTTTATAAGTATTTTTATTTTCTCATGCAAAAGTATGGGAAATTCTGTTGTAGTTGTAGATGATATAATATCTACAAATAGAATAGTTGCCGTTGCTTCTTTTACTTTCCCAAAGAGTATGACTAATGTAAATATAGATAGATTAAAATATTTAAATACAGAAATATATGCTGATGTTGTATTAAATAGTTTTATAAGTAATTTTAATTCTCAAAGTGAGTTAATAAAACTTGTAACTTTAGAAGAGGCTTTAGGTACTTTGGCTTTTTCTAAACTTCCGAATCATTATATATTAGGCTCAGATTATGTGGCTGCCACTGGAACTATAGCTACAAATAAATTAGATGATGATACGATTTCTTTACTTAGAGATAAAAATATATCAGGAGTTATGTATGCTAATTCTGAAATGTCTTTTTGGGCACAGAGTATTGATATAAACTTTGATATGTATGATTTAAATGGAAATAATTTATGGCTTGATACTTTAGAAGGATATTCTTATTATATCATAGGGGATACTGGTTCTCCTACTAAGCAGATGAACTATCAAATAGTAATAGCGGATGTTGTAAAGTTTCAACAGAAGCATGCTGATGAATTATATATTATAATAGATGAAGCAGTATCTAATGGAGTATACACTTTAAAAAATAAAGTGCCATATGCTTTTAGTACTAATGATATTTTGTTTACTCAAAAGACATTTAGTTTAACTAATGAAGATTATGCAAAAAAGGCAGGTATTAAATAATGGCAGATAGACAAAAAATAGAATTAAGTTTTAGTGATATTGATGAGTTTAGATTTAAAAGACCTTTAAAAGGTTATATTACAAAACTTGATAATGATAGATATGTTATTAGTAATGATGATTTAGCTATTAGGGGTACTGGTAAAACTCCGAAAGAGGCTGCCGAGATGATTAAAGAGCAGTTTATTAATTTGGCAAATGATGTTATGTATAAATCTAAATATGCTCCTTTAAGCGAGAGAGAGAGAAAAAAAGTAAGTATTATACAATCTATATGTGATATTATTTAAATATTATATATAGATTTTTTATTATCAAAAAACTTCTATTAATTTTATTAGGAATTAAATATGCTATTAACTACTGAATTAAAAAATAAAACATTAAAAGAATTTGAAGGAAAAAAAATAGCTGTTCTTCATGGCGGAATAAGTGATGAGAGGGAAGTTTCTCTTAGAAGCGGCAAGAATGTTTTTGAGGCTTTAACTTCCTACAAAGAATTAAAAGACAACACAATATTAATAGATGTAAAAGACCATTATGAATTGGTTGAAACTCTAAAAAAAGAAAATGTTGAATATTGCTATAATATATTGCATGGCACTTTTGGAGAAGACGGTACTATTCAAGGTCTTTTGGATTGTCTTAATATTAAATATACAGGCGAAAACACTTTGGTTAGCTCTCTTTGTATGAATAAGGTTTATACAAAAAGAATATGGCTTTCTTCTAATGTTTCTACTGTTGATTTTCAGCTTCTTGAAGATGCTATAAAAAACAATAATATATCTTTTAATTTCCCTATAATATTAAAACCTATTTCAAGCGGTTCTAGTGTGGGTGTTTCTTTAATTAAAACTAAAGATGAATTTGATAGTATTGTCAAAGATATAAAAGATACTAATAATTATTTTTTAGAGCCATACATTAAAGGTAAAGAAGTAACAGTTGGTCTTGTAGGCGATAATGATGATATATATGTGTTTCCTATACTTGGTATTAATCCAAAAAATGAAATATATGATTATGATGCTAAATATACTCCAGGAAAAACAGAAATGGAAATACCTGCTAAATTGGATAAACAAATAGAAAAAAAATTAATAGAAAATTGTAAAAAGGCTTATGATGTTTTAGGTTGTAAAGGTCTTTGCAGAATAGATGCAATAATTGCTGAAGATGGTTTTATTAATTTGATGGAAGTTAATACTCAAGGCGGTATGACAAATACTTCAGATATACCTGCTATGGCAAAAAATATTAATATGCCTTTTGAGGATGTTGTTTTATATATACTTTCTTTAGCTTATAAAAATGTATAAAATTATCTATTGACAAATATTAAAAAATTAGTATATTATACTAAATGATATTAATTATTAATTATAAATAATTTCTTCATAAGAGGTTTGTAAAATATGAACAACACCAGAAACACAATACAAAAACAAGTTATATTAAATGCTGTACGGGAATTAAAAAATCACCCTACATCAGAAGAGGTTTATAATTATATTAAACCAAACTTTCCATCTATTAGTTTAGGAACAGTTTATAGAAATCTTAATTTACTTTCTGAAAATAATGAGATACAAAAGATTTCTATAATAGACGATGCTGTAAGGTTTGACCATATCACAGGCGAGCATTATCATTTTCAATGTGATAAATGCAAAAAGTTAATAGATATTAATTTGCCTTATAATAAAGATTTAGATGAAGCTGTTTCTAAAAAGTATAATGTAGAAATAGATAAACATGACATTGTATTTATAGGCATTTGTAAATCTTGCAAATCAGAATAATTTTTTATTAAAAGAGTAGGTATTTTCTTTTATACTTAAAACATTTTTAATTAAAAAAATGGCTTTTATTTTTTAAGATGTTTTTTATATAAGCTAAATAATATGTATTAAATTGTTGTTGTTCTTTTTCCCGCCTTCGCGGTGCGGAC
>NZ_SRZM01000110.1 GCF_019402445.1 Brachyspira pilosicoli | reverse complement strand
GCAAAACTTTGAGCTTTTAAAAGAGGTTGGCAAATTAAAAAAACCAATACTTTTAAAAAGAGGTTTAGCTAACACTATGGAAGAATGGCTTATGAGTGCAGAATATATATTGGATAAAGGCAATCCTAATGTAGTATTGTGTGAGAGAGGTATAAGAACATTTGAAACATACACAAGAAACACTTTTGATGTATCAGCTATACCAGTGATAAAAAGAATGAGTCACTTACCAGTTATAGGCGATCCTTCACATGCAAGCGGAAGGGCTTGGATGGCATTGCCGCTTACACTTGCTGCAATTTCTGCAGGTGCTGAC
>NZ_SRZM01000011.1 GCF_019402445.1 Brachyspira pilosicoli | reverse complement strand
GTAATAAACTTTGATATAAGCGAAAATAAAATTATTGTAAATGTATATCAAGATGGAAATATAAAAGAAACTTTTGAAGCAAACAAAATATCTGAAACTATAGATTACAAAGACTATAAAGATTATACAAACGGTACTTA
Organism: Brachyspira pilosicoli; assembly: GCF_019402445.1. Taxonomy (GTDB): domain Bacteria; phylum Spirochaetota; class Brachyspiria; order Brachyspirales; family Brachyspiraceae; genus Brachyspira; species Brachyspira pilosicoli_B. The sequence goes on along the minus strand of NZ_SRZM01000011.1, from coordinate 5,986 downwards.
TAATCCTCCAACTTCTTTCAAAGAGGAAGATTATGCATTATACATATATGACCCTTTAATACCGCAAAATGGTGAATATTATAGAGTATTATTAAATGAATACAGAGCTTATTTTCCAAATTATGGCGAGTATATACCAAGAACTGTGAGAGTAGGATATTATAAAACAGATGTTGGATATAAAGCCTACATATTAAATGACCATAATATAGGAAACGGTCCTGGTTCTGCAAGAAGAGATTATAGAATATTTTTTAGTTCTTCTTTTTTAGCTATATCTGATTTAATAAATGGCGATATTCCTGTATTTGCTGTTTATAACCCAGCAGAAGTTCAAAAGGTATTACAAAAATTATCTAAGATTTATATGATATTTCCAGAAGACGGCATAAAATAAAAATTATCCTTTCAAAAAAAAGTGTTTTAGGTTATAATTTTATAAAAGGGACTATTGTGAATATTATATTTATTGTATTTATTATTATTATATTTATTATATTTATTTCTATGTTTGGAATACTATTTTTTGTATCTGGAATAGGAAAAATAGTTGATGTTATATCTTCTATAGTATTTAGAAATCATGAAGATTGTCCTTTTTGTAATACTAAGAATTCTATGAGGATAATAAAGACTTATAATGGATATAAAAAGGTATGTAATAAATGTAAATTTTCTATAGAAGTTGAAGATAAAGACGAAGAGAAAAAATAGAGATATTTGCGAGGGGAGGGAATCGAACCCTCATGCCTAGGGCGCTAGATCCTAAGTCTAGTGCGTCTGCCAGTTCCGCCACCCTCGCTTTTGTATCATTAATTATACATTAAAAAATATTTTTTGCAAGAAGTGTTTTATGACTAAAATCAAAATTTTTACTAACAAAATCAAAACTTTTTTTCAAAAGGAAATTTATTCTATAGATACAGCAAATGTAAACCCTGCATATAGATTCTTTATAAATTTATATAGAGTTATAACATTTGCAATAACAGACTTTTTTAAAGATGATTGTACTATAAGAGCAGCATCATTAACGTATCTTGTTACACTTTCTTTTATACCAGCATTAATAGTTGGTTTGTTTGTACTTAGAATATTTAACATTTATCAAAATATATTTATTTTAATATTCGATTGGATGGAAAAAAACGCTCCTTTCTATGAACCTATGGTAAGACAAATTTTAAATATTGCTGATAATACAGATTTAGCAAGCTTCGGTATTATAGGTGTAATATCTACTTTAATAAGTGCTAGTTTAATACTTCATAATATTCAAAAATCACTCATTAAAATTTGGCGTGTAAAAATAAGAACTTCTATACCAAGGGTAGCTGTAAACTATATTGCTCTTTTAATATTAATACCTGTTTCTATTGGTATATCTTTTACTTTAATAACTTATTCTTCTATAGCTTTATATTATTTGCCTGCTATTGTGAGAATATTAATATCTTGGGTTACTCCTGTTATTGCTATGAGTTTGCTTGTATTATTTTCTTATGTATTAGTACCGCAAACTAAAGTTAATTGGTCTAATGCTTTAATATCTTCTGTGCTTGTGGCTATTGCTATTATCACTTTATTTAGTGTATATTTTAAATTAAATATAAACGTAAAAAATTATAAACAAATATTTGACAGCGATAAATATAAAACTGAATATATTGTAAGAGAAGTAAATCTTTTAAATAATAAAAATGAATTAGCAGACATAAAATTAGATAGAATAAGCTATAGAATAATAGAAGATGAAGGAACTGGAATATCTGCTGCTACATATGAAAGAGAGGTAATATCTAGCAATGCTTTATTTTTTACAAACTTTGCTCCTAATATATATGAACAGGTTAGAAAATATAATTTCCAATTAGATGATATAGTAACTATCACAAGCGAAAACTCTCTTCTAACAAGCATAGAACCTGCAGAGTTATCATCAGCAAGTGCATTTGCTCAAATACCAGTGCTTTTATTATTGCTTTATATTGTATGGATAATTATATTATTTGGTGCAGAATTAACTTACTCGCTTCAATATTTTAGGTCTTATGGTGTGGATGTAACAAATATAAAATTATCTTTTGCAGAAAAAGAGATGATAGCTTTAGAGTTTATGCATACAATAGCATATAGATTTATGAATAATAAAAAATGCATGTCTATGTATGATTTGGCAAGAGATTTGAGAGTTGCCCCTTCTGTATTAAACGATATAGCAGATTCTTTAGAAGAAGCCCAATATATAGTAAAAATAGTAAATGGCTCTACAACATCATATACATTAGCCTGCCCTCCAGAACATATAACTATTGGAGATATTTTATATAAACTAAAAATGACAGGCGGTTTTAGGGCTAAGCATTTTAATAGAAATGATAAATACAAAAATATTATATATCAAAATAAAGCAATATCTGCTAAAGATTATAATACAACACTTTTAACATTGGTTGAAAGTAAAAAGAAATAATGTTTATTAATTTTAAAATTATTAGTAAAACATTCTTTACAATAGTGCCTTTTATATTATAATATTTTCATTAAAAACTATATTTTTTATGGAGATTGTTTATGATTAAAAGAGCATTGATATCTGTATTTTATAAAGACGGAATATTAGACTTTGCTAAATTTCTAACTTCTAAAAATGTGGAAATTGTTTCTACAGGCGGAACTTATAAATATTTGAAAGAAAATAATATACCAGTTATAGAGGTTGCTGAAGTTACAGGAGCTAAAGAAATGCTTGACGGAAGAGTAAAAACTTTGGACCCTAAAATACATGGTGCAATACTTGCTATAAGAGATAACCCTACTCATATGGAAACTATTAAAGAGAGAGGAATTACTCCTATTGATATGGTTATAGTTAATCTTTATCCTTTCTTTGAAAAGGTTCAAGATGATAATTTGAAATTTGAAGAAAAGATAGAGTTTATTGATATAGGCGGACCTACTATGCTTCGTTCTGCTGCTAAATCTTTTAAAGATGTTGTTGTTATAAGCGATGTTAAAGATTATGATTTGGTAAAAAGCGAAATGGAAAAAGGCGAAGTTAGTTTTGAAACAAAAAAATATTTAGCTTCTAAAGTGTTCAATTTAACTTCTGCTTATGATGCTGCAGTGTCTGAGTTTATGTTTAATTCATTAGAAAACAAGGAAGATAAAAAACTTAATTATTTGAATATGTCTTATGCTTTGAAAGAAGAATTAAGATACGGAGAAAATCCACATCAAGGGGCAAGCTATTATGTATCAACTACAGATAAAGGCTCTATGAAAGATTATGAACAATTAAACGGAAAAGAGCTTTCATTTAACAATATTAGAGATATGGATATAGCTTTAAAAATAGTATTAGAATTTGATGAAGCTAAAAAAGAATATGCATGCTCTGCTATAAAACACTCTACTCCTTGCGGTGCTGCTTTGGGAAGCAATGTATTTGAGGCTTATAATAGAACTTATAACTGCGACCCTACTTCTATATTTGGCGGAATAGTGGCATTTAACAGCACAGTAGATGAATCAACTGCAAAAGAACTTATTAAAATATTCTTAGAAATTGTTATTGCTAAAGATTTTACACCTGAAGCTTTAGAAGTATTAAAAACTAAAAAGAATTTAAGAGTTATAAAATATAAAACTAACACTAATGATAAAATTAATCTTGTTAAAGTAGACGGAGGATTACTAGTTCAAGATGAAGACACTACTTTAATAGAAGATTATAAGGTTGTAACAGAGAAAAAGCCTACAGAAGAAGAAATGAAGAATTTAATATTCGGAATGAAGGTTGTAAAATATGCTAAGTCTAATGCTATAGTGGTTATAAAAGACTTTATGGCTAAGGGTATAGGAAGCGGACAGACTAACAGAATTTGGGCTTGTGAAGATGCTTTAGAGAGAGCAGGAGACGGAGTTGTGATGGCATCAGATGCTTTTTTCCCATTTAGAGATGTAGTGGACGCTTGTGCTAAATACAATATTAAAGCTATAATTCAGCCAGGAGGCTCTATGAGAGACCAAGAGTCCATTGATGCTTGTAATGAGCATGGTATTGCTATGGTATTTACTGGTATAAGACATTTTAAGCATTAAAAAATATTTATATTTTTTAGGAATTTTTACTAATTTGTACACTTTTTTACTTGACAAAATTTATTATTTATTGTATTGTTAGAGTATACAAACAAAAAATAAAAGGAGTTTTATAATGAGTTTAATCAATAAAAAACTTATAGATTTCAAGGTTGATGCTTATCAAAATGGAGAGTTTAAAGAGGTTAGTACAAAAGATGTATTAGGTAAATGGAGTGTATTTTTCTTCTATCCTGCAGACTTTACTTTTGTATGTCCTACAGAATTAGAAGATTTAGGTACTGTTTATGATGAACTTAAAAAAATTAATTGTGAAGTTTATTCAGTATCTGCAGACACACACTTCGTACATAAAGCTTGGGCAGACGCTTCACCAACTATCAAAAACTTAAAATATACTATGCTTGGAGACCCAACAGGAATATTAGGAAGATTCTTTGAAGTATTTGTAGAAGAAGTTGGACAAGACTTACGCGGAAGCTTTATTGTAAACCCTGAAGGCGAAATTAAAGCTTATGAAGTACATGATATGGGCATTGGTAGAGATGCTAATGAATTAGTACGTAAAGTACAAGCTGCTCAATATGTTGCTGAACATGGCGGTGAAGTTTGTCCTGCTAAATGGAAACCAGGTGCTAAAACTTTGAAACCAGGAATTGATTTGGTTGGAAAAATCTAATTATTTAAACCTTTAAAATATAGTAAAAAAAGGGGGCTTTTTAAGCCTCCTTTTTATTTATAAAAATTAAAAAATTATTTTTTATTGTACTGAGTTTAGAGAGTCATTATCAAATACGCAAACAGCATCTATTTCTGGGGCTATTTTTTTAGACATACCAACTAATACCTTGCCAGGTCCGCATTCATATATTTTATTAACACCCTTACTTTGAAGATTAATCATGCTATCGTACCATCTTACAGTAGAGAACATTTGTTTGTAAAGGTTATCTTTTATATTATCGAAACTATGCACATCTGCCGTAACATTTGATAATACTTTATTACCGCTATTATTAAATTGAACATTATCCAAGAATTTTTTAAGTTCATCAGCGGCAGGCTTCATAAATGGTGAGTGGAAAGCACCAGAAACTTTTAAAGGCATAACCCTTTTAGCACCAGCCTCTTGAAGTTTAGGAGTAACAGCCTCTATAGCACTAAGCAATCCTGATATAACAATTTGGTCTTTTAAGTTGTAATTAGCAGCAACTACCTCTTTGCTTTCAGGCATGCACTTAGAAACAGTGTCATAATCCAAACCAAGTACAGCAGCCATACCATAAGGAGCATCAGCACCAGCTTTTGCCATGAGTAGTCCTCTAGTTCTTGCAATCTTTACAGCATCTTCAAAAGAGATATATCCAGCAGCAGAAAGAGCAGTAATCTCTCCTAAACTATGTCCTGCAAAATAATCTCCCTTTATTCCTTTAGCTTTTAAAGCTTCATAAACAGCCATACCAACAGTAACCAAAGCAGGCTGAGTATTTTCTGTTTTCTTTAAATCCTCTTCGCTTCCTTCAAAGCATAATGCCTTAATATCTACATCATCTAATATATTAGCAGCTTTATCAAATATAGCCTTAGACTCTGCTACATTATCATATAAAGATTTACCCATTCCAACAGTTTGAGAGCCTTGTCCTGGAAATAAAAATGCTATTGACATAAGTATTATTCTCCTTTTTGTAAATTTATTTAAACTTTGTATATTCAAAAATATTAATGAATTATATTCAAGATATTAACAATAAATTAGAGTTTTATCAAGTAAGTTTTTATTAATAAAGCCATTTATATTTTTATCAATAATTTATAAATAATAAAAAATTAATAAAGTTTATATTTCTTATTGTTCTTTTTCCCGCGTACGAGCTGTACC
>NZ_SRZM01000109.1 GCF_019402445.1 Brachyspira pilosicoli | reverse complement strand
TTTCTACAGAACAAGGTCCTGCTATTATTACTGGTTTCTCTGAGCCTATTTTTACTCCGCTAACATCTACTATAGTATCTTCTTTTTTGAATGCTCTGTTTGCTCTTTTGAATGGTTCTTGTACTTTTAATACTTTATCTACACCTGGTAATGTTGCTATTAATTCCTTATCTACTTTAGAAGTGTCTCCCACAATACCTATAACTGTGCAGTCTACACCTACGATTTTGTTTGTGCCTAGTCCTAAATTTGTTAATCTATCTGTTATATTATTAACTTGTTCTTCTTTGGCATTAGCCTTCATTACGATAATCATTATTTTTCTCCTTAAAATATATTTATTTTTTATAATAATTAAGCATTATATTTTATAATAATGTTTTTATTTTTTGATTAAATTAAAATGTATTTGTGGTTGTTTAAAAAAAGATACTCTGGCGCTTTAAACGCCAAAATAATAAAAAGACTTAAAGTAATAAGCTAGAAAATTATTTGTATTTAAAACAATATTACCTTTCATAGTAATATATTATATTCAAAATAATTAAAAAGTCAATAGACTCATAATTATTTTGAATAAATTTAGTAATATTTTTTTAAAGTTTTTGTGATTATTTTTTATTTAATATTGTTCTTAAATATTATTTTTAAAACTTTTTATTATATCACAAGCTTCTTCAACTTCTTTTATA
>NZ_SRZM01000108.1 GCF_019402445.1 Brachyspira pilosicoli | reverse complement strand
AATAAATATTTGTATTGTTTTTGATTTAATATTTAGTATGTAAAATAAATTAGTATTGTATTTTTATATGCACTTTTTGCAACTTTGACGAAGTCCACAGCGTGTAGCTACGGGAAAAAGTTGAATAAAATAAAAAACTTTAAAATTTCCAGTATTAGCTTGAAAATGATAGTTCTTTTATTAAAGCACTTGGTGTGTATATAGATGAATGATGATAGTCGGTATCATTTGCAAGCATTTCTATATTGTTTAGAAAATCTAATATGTTTCCTGACACTATAAATGGATTTGCTGTGTGTGATAATTTACCGTTTTCTATTTTTATTCCTTCTGCCTGAAGAGAGAAATCTCCGCTTATAGAGTTTACGCCTGCATGAGTACCTGTGAGTGAGTTTACTAATATGCCGTCTTTTATTTGTGATATTAGTTCTTCTTGAGTATTCTCTCCATTTTCTAAAATTAAGTTATGGCATGATATTCCTATTGAAGTTTTAAATCCTCTTGATGCATGAGAGGTTGTTTTTCTGTTTTCTTTTCTTGCTGTGTAATTATTGTATAGATAGCTATTTAATACACCGTTTGTGATGATATTTAAATCTTTTGTAGCAGAGCCTTCTCCGTCAAAATTAGTATTTGCTAAGCCTTTATCAAACATTGGAATATCTTTTATGTTTATAATTTCGCTTGCTATTTTTTTGTTTAATTTGCCTTGAAGGAGTGATAACTGTTTTTGTACTGCTTCAGAAGAAAATAACGATAAATAAGCTCCAATCATTGTTCTCATAGCTTTACTTGTAAAAACTGTTTTATATTTTCCGCTCTTAATTTCTTTAGCTTCCAATTTATTTACAACATTATCAACTATATTTTTGCAAAAACTATTAACATCAAACTCTGTATCTTTTGAAGAATAAACATCAAAAAAAGTTTTTACAGCATTAGAATCTTTTGCTATTACTTCAGCATAATATGATATACTGTTTTTTTTCTCTTCTTTGCATATTCCATTGCTGTTTATAATGTGTTTAGAAAAATCGTATCTTGCCAAACCGCATGAAGGTACATTTACAATTCTTTTATCTAATGAATATAATTTATCTTCTATTGAAAGTGATATTTTTTTTAGTTCATCATTTGTTAAATTAGTTATGTTGCTATTAATTAAATTATATGACTTCTCTTCGCTTTCTTCTATAAGAGTATTAAACTCTGGTTCTGATGCAGCATATTTAAGAGAGTTTTTTGCATTGTTAATTAAATTGTTTATGTTTTCATCATTAAAGTCAATTTTTTCAGTAAAGCTCACACCCACTTGACCATTTTTTATTAGCCTTAAACCAATGCCTCCAGATTCTGCAAAAGTATATTTATCTAAATCTCTCTCTCTAACAGTAAACTCTTCTTCACCGCTATTAGACATATAAATTTCTATTTTATAATCATTATCTAATTTATTTTTGACAATGTTAAATATCTCTTTTATTTTTTCGTTTCTCTCCATTTTTTATCTTCCTCCAACTGTAAGCTCTTTTACTCTAATAGCAGGCTGCCCAACTGTAGTAGGCACACTTCCAGAAATACTTCCGCATATTCCGTCAGCTAACTCTAAATTTGATGATACTGCTTCTATATTCATAAGTGTTTCATCACCGCGTCCTATAAGTGTAGCACCTCTTACAGGCTTAGTGATTTTACCATTTTCTATTAAATAGCCTTCAGATACAGCAAAGTTATAATCTGTAGTAGCAGGGTCCACAGAACCGCCTCCCATCTTTTTAGCATAAAGTCCATACTCTATACCAGATATAAGCTCTTCAAAAGTGGAGTTGCCTTTATCAATAAAAGTGTTTCTCATTCTTGAAGTAGGGGCATATTTGTAGCTTTCTCTTCTTGCACTTCCTGTAACTTTTTGATTCATCTTTATAGAACCAAGCTCATCAACCAAATAGCTTTTAAGTATTCCATTTTCTATTAAAACAGTTCTCTGTGCATCATTGCCTTCATCATCAATATTATAACTTCCCCAAGCATTTTTTATAGTGCCGTCATCAATAGCAGTAACAACATCGGAAGCTATTTTTTCACCTAATTTATTACAGAAAACACTAGCATTATCAGCAACAGAAGTAGCCTCTAAAGCATGACCGCAAGCCTCGTGAAATATTACTCCACCAAAAGCATTGTCTATTACAACAGGGTATTTACCAGATTTTGGATATTCCGAATCAAGCATTTTTATTGCAGAGTTAGCAGTCTCTATTGCCATATTCTCTAAGTTAATATCTCTTATCACCTGAAAGCCATCTAAAGCTCCTTTTGTCCTGCTTGAAGTTTGTGTGTTAGTGCCGTCTGATGCCATAGACATCATTACTAATCTTATATAAGTTTGAGAATCTTCTTTTAATATCCCATTGCTTGTACACACTAAAATATTTCTCTCTTTTTCCATATATCTTGCACTTACTTGTTTTATTTTCTCTGATACATTTCTTGCTGTTTTATCCAAATAGGCAAGTGTTTCTATTTTCTCATCAAAATTAACATCAAAAGGATTAATATGAACAGGGTGATTATCTCTCTCTTCTGACTTTATAAAATCTTTTACTATATATTTTTTATTTTTCACAATAGAAGAAACGCTTCTTGCTAAATTAATTAAACTATTATTGCTAGTGTCATTAGAATATAAATATATTGTCTTCTTATCAACTATTACTCTAAGCCCAACACCATAATTATTGCCAAGACTCATATCATCAACTTTTTTATCTAAATAACTTATATTATTAATCTTAGTATCTTCAAAAAATAAATCAGCATACTCGCCTCCATTTTTTAAAGCCTCTTCCAAAACACTATGCAAAAAGTTACTGTCAAACTGAAAGTATTTCATTTTTTAGCTCTCCTTAATTTTTGTAGTTGCTGTTTTTTTAGATAAGAAGTCATCAGGTTTATTATGTTTACCCTTAGCAAATAAGTCTATAAGATATTTATTTATGTAGAGTTTTTCTTTTTTTATTTTTAATTCAAAAAACAATCCTTCATGTTTTAATCTTAATAATAACCTTGCGGCCTTATCTCTTTTCCATTTAAATAATTCCATTAAATCTACTATTTTAATATATGGCGTCATAAAAATTATAAAAAATGATTTTGTTTTTAAAATGCTTTTAAATTTTTTATCTTTATCTAATTTGCTTTTTAATAT
>NZ_SRZM01000107.1 GCF_019402445.1 Brachyspira pilosicoli | reverse complement strand
TTTATTTATGATAGATATGAGAAGATTAGAGATGGTTGGTGCTAACTTTGACCCTAAATCGTTATTCGGTACTATAGGCTGGAAAGGAAATGTTGATTATACTATAGTTAATGGAAAAGTTGTTGTGGAAAAAGGAAGATTACAAACTGTAGATGAAGATAAAATGTATAAACTTGCAGATGAAACAGAAAATAAATATTTAAAAAAATAAAATAATAAGCACAGTTTTAATATTTTAAGGCTGTGCTTTTTTGTATATTAATAACTCAATATATTTAGAAAAATGAACTAAATCTAATTATTTGATAATGTAAAATTTTAATAATCTTAATTGACATAAAACAGAAATCTTTTATAATATCATTTAGGCAGTTTTACATACTTATATAAGTTCATAATAGGCTGAACGTTTCTACCAATTACCTCAATAATTGACTATAAGTTGCCTTATCTTAAATCAATTGGAGGTATAAAATATATGTCAAGTCTTTTTATCAAAAATGCTTCTTCAATAGTTACTTGTGATGATAATGATACAGTTTATAGTAGTAGTAATATTTTAATAGAAAATGGAGTTATTAGCTATATTGGTAAAGAAGAAAAAAAAGCTGAT
>NZ_SRZM01000106.1 GCF_019402445.1 Brachyspira pilosicoli | reverse complement strand
ATTGTTTTTATTAAATATGATTCTTTAGATTCACGATCTAATTTGATTAGAAAATAAGAGGGATTTTATTTTTGTAATAAATTAAAAGACTGTATTTCATAATTAAATGCTGTTTTTTATTATTTAGCTAAAGCCTTAGATAAATCATCATAACCAGCATTACTAAGATTATTCACATTAGAAAAACCTAAATCAGCCATTATTTGAGAAGCTTGTCCAGAGCGGTTGCCTGTTCTGCAGAATAATATATATTCTTTGCTTTTATCTAATGATGAAACTTTTTCTTTGAAGTCAGCTGCTTTGAAGTCTATATTGGTAGAACCTTCTATAGTGCCTATTTCTGCAATCTCTTCTGGAGTTCTAACATCAATCACTATAATGTCAGGATTTGATTGCCATAGAGTGATAATTTCATCTACAGAAAGATTATTATAACTTGCTGCTTTTTCTTCTGAAGAAGTTTGTGATGAATTGCTGCAGCTTATTAATAATAATAATGCAAAAGAAATTATAATGCTTTTTCTCATAATAAAAAACTCTCCTTTTGTTTGTAAAAATTTCAAATATGATAACATATAGATAATTATAGTCAATAAATAAATTATAATGATAATAATTTATATAAAAATTAATAATTATTTTTATGCTCTACTTGATATTTTTGCTTTTTTTGTTAATATTTTGCTTATCAATTTATTGGAGTTCATATGCTAAAAGTATATTCCAAAACAAAATTTAGCACATTTTTTAACAAGCACAAATTCCCTCTTCAATAATAATCTATCATAGTCCGTGAGACTTATACTTATCAAATTCAAATAATTATAAAAAATAAAAGTTTTTTGTATACTTTTGTATATTTAGGAGTTTATTTTATGAATGAACCTATGTCTAAAAATAAAAAATCGCTAATAAAAAAAATTATTTTACTGTTAATAATTGTACTTTGTGTGTTAGCATACTTTTTTATACCCATAGTAAACAGCAAACTTAATGCAGTATTTAAAATGTTTGCTACTGGAGATTTTAATGTTGTAAAAGAGTTTGTAGCTTCTTACGGACATTATGCAATGGCAGTTTCATTTATGCTTATGGTTTTTCAATCTATAGCGGCTCCTTTGCCTGCATTTTTGCTTACATTTGCGAATGCTAATTTATTTGGATGGAAGGCGGGGGCTTTATTATCTTGGTCTAGTGCTATGGCAGGTGCTGCTGTATGTTTTTATATAGCAAGAATCTTGGGAAGAGATTTTGTGGAGAAGCTTACAAGCAAAACGGGGCTTAATCAGGTAGATGAATTCTTTGCTAAATATGGAAGACAAAGCATTCTTATAGCTAGACTGCTTCCTTTTATTTCTTTTGATATAGTAAGCTATGCTGCAGGGCTTACTTCTATGAATTTTTTGAGCTTTTTTATAGCAACTGGTATAGGTCAGCTTCCTGCTACAATAGTTTATTCTTATGTTGGAGGAATGCTTACTGGCGGAGCTAAATTGTTTGTTACTGCTCTTTTAATATTATTCGCTTTATCTGCATTAATAATTCTTTTAAGACAAATATATAAAAGCAAAAAAGATAAAACTAATAATTTAGAAAAAAGTGAAAATAAAAATGAAATCTAAATATATAAAATTAGCTATATTTATATTAGCGGTAATTATAATCGTTATTGTTAATCATCATTATAAATTGCATGAGAGGATTCATAATTTTGATGATTTTAAATATATGATAGGCGACAATATTGTTAAGGCATCTGTAATATATATTATAGTAACGGCTGTTGGAAGTTCTGTATTGGCATTACCTGGAATTACATTTGCATTATTTTCTGGAATATTATTCGGACCTGTGCTTGGTATTATATTATGTTCTCTATCTTCTACTTTGGCTGCTGTAATTTCTTTTTTGATTTCAAGGTTTTTTCTTAAAGATGCTGTAAAGCCTATTGTAGAGAAGAATAAATATTTAAATAAACTTTTGTTTGAAGATGGAAATAAAAATGCTATGCTTCTTTTAATGATTACTAGATTGCTGCCTTTGTTTCCATACAATATACAAAATTTTGCATACGGCATAACAGATGTAAGTTTTATAAAATATTCTCTATACACATTTTTGTTTATGCTGCCTGGAATATCTTTATTTACTATAGCATCTGTAGGCATAGTTTCACAGAACAATAAATATTTATATTTTTTAATTTCTCTGGCTATATTGATATTTGTAGTTATTATATCATTTTGGCTTAAAAAGAAATATTTGAATAAATGTGTTTAAAAATTTTATTTAATTAAAGGAGTAATAAAATGTATAAGAAAATTATTTTATTTGCATGTTTAACATTGATGTTGATATCATGCGGCAATCAATCATCAAGTGCATCTGCAAATGCATCTTCCAATTCTCAATTAACCAATTCTATGGGAAGCGTTATATTAAGAGACGAGGGGGCAGAACCTGTTATTATTGATGCTGATAAAAAAGAGATAATAATAGAAGCTATAGTAAACGGAAAATATTTTACTAATCCTTCAAGACATCATGGCATAGTGTTTGAAGGCGGAAAATATGGAGATAGGGCAGTTTTAATAGGCTTATCAGATGAGCGAGAAGTTTATCAGGCTTTAATTGATATAGGAGCTGTAGCTGGCAACAATCTAAAATTAGAAGAATATACAAAGGTGAGCAAGAATGTAGACGGGCAGCAATTAGATGTATTTGTTACTTGGGACGGTTTGGGTAAAGAGATTCCTTTTGCTGAGATAATAAAGTCAGATGATGTAAGAGATATGGATATTAGATTTGGAGGAAACTTTGAGGCTGCTAAAGAAAATAGAACAGGATGCATACTCTGTCTTGACAGCTGTCCTATAGCAATAACAAGTGATGCTGCTTATGCTACTGCTGAATTAGACAGTAAAAAAATAGACAAGTTTATAAGAGACGATGTTCTTCCAAAAGACGGAGAGAAAGTTTCTGTTATATTTAGAATAAAATAATTAAATATATTTATATAAAAAAATTAAATGGAGAAATAGTATGAATAAAAAAATTATTGTTATTTTATTTGCATGTTTATCACTAATGTTTATATCATGCAAAAATCAGTCATCATCTGAAACAGTGTCTGCAGATTCTCAATTGACTAATTCTATGGGAAGCGTTATATTGAGAGATGAGGGAGCAGAGCCTGTTATAATAGATGCAGAAAAAAAAGAAGTTATAATTGCTGCAGAGGTAAACGGCAAATATTTTAATTCGCCTACAAGACATGGCGTTGTATTTGATATGGGTTCAAATGGCGATAAATCTGTTTTGAGGGGATTAGCAGATGAGAGAGAATTTTATCAGGCTTTAATTGATATAGGAGCAGTGCCAGGCAATAATTTAACTATGGAAGATATGAAATTAGGAAAAACAGTTGATGGACAAAAATTAGATGTATTTGTTACTTGGGAGGGTTTGGGCAAAGAGATTCCTTTTGCTGAAATAATAAGGTCAGATGAAGAAAGACCTATGGATATAAGATTCGGCGGAAATATGGAAAATGCTAAAGCAAAAAGAACAGGATGTATACTTTGTCTTGATAGCTGTGCTGTTGGTATAACAAGCGATGCTGCTTATGAAACTGGTGCTGTTGAAATGAAAAAAATAGGCAGATACGGCAGAGAAGATGTATTGCCTGCTGATGGTACAAGAGTTTCTGTTATATTTAGAATAGCTCAAGATAAATAATTAAATTATAAAAGGATTGATAGGTGAGATATTTTATTGTGCTGTATAATACTTTTTTATGGGCTATGATTATTTCTTTTATTATGTTTAAAAATGTATGGCTTGAAATGCGTATGAATATAGGTTTATGTTTTTTTATAATATGGGCTTTACTTTTTATTATATTTATTTTTATTAATAATAAAAAACATATTTTTGAAAAACATTCAATATTCTCGCTTATCAATCTTATTATATGTTTTATAATTGCTTTAATTATATTATCGCCTTCTGCTATATTATATACTCCTTCTTCTATTATAAGAGATGGCTTGTATGCTAAGAGATTATTAAAATTAAACACTATTAATATAGTTTTATTTATATTTATGTTCGGCGGTATTTTAACTATATTAATTTCATCTTTAACAAAAAAATTAATAAAAAATAAAATAAGTGAATCTAAATGAAATCTAATGCTTTAATAATATTTACAAGGATACCTGTTGCAGGCAAAACAAAAACTAGACTTCAGGTAAAATTATCTGCTGAGGAATGCTGTAATCTTCATAAATGTTTTTTAAAAGATATATATAAAAAAATTATAAGCTTAAAACAAAATAATATTGATATTATAATAGCATATAATCCTGATGGGGATTTGAATATATTAAAAGAAATATTTTATGATGATGGAAAATATATAAAACAAGAGATAAACTCTCCTAATGAAAACGAAAAAATATATAATTCTATGAAAGAAGTATTTTCTCTCGGATATAAAAAGTGCATATTAATAGGAACTGATATACCAGAGATAGATGAAAAAGATATTATTAATTCTTTTGAGTTATTGGATAATAATGATTTTGTATTTGGACCTAGCTATGATGGTGGATATTATTTAGTAGGAATGAAAGAATATAATGATATAATAGTGAAGGTTAATAGCGGCACTCTTAATAATATTTTAGCGGCTATAGAAAATATTAATTTGAAATATTGTCTTATAGAGAAAAGACATGATATTGATGAATATGATGATTTATTGGCTTTAAATAGCAGGATAAATATTGATAAAAAAATAATAAATACAAGTAATTTTTTAAAAAGCATTAATTTATAATAATTAGGATTTTTTTTAAGTGTCTGTTTCTATAATTGTACCTATTTTAAATGAAGAAAATACAATAGAAAAATTGATAAGCAATTTAAATGAGCTTGAAGGTGAGTTTGAAGTTATATTCTCTGACGGGGGAAGCAGCGATAAAACATTGAGCATATTAAACAACGTAATAAAAAATAATTATAAAATAGTTCATTCTCAAAAGGGGAGGGCTAAGCAATTAAATAATGGAGCTAAAGAGAGTAGATACGACATTCTTTTATTTTTGCATTCTGACAGCGTTGTAGAAAAAGATGTTTTAATAAAAATAGAAAACTTTATTAAAACTAATAATGCAGGGTGCTTAAAAATAAAATTTGACAGCAGAAAAATATTAATGCATATATGCGGATTTTTTTCTAATTTGAGAGTTTCATTAAGGCATATAGCTTTTGGGGATCAGGGTATATTTATAAAGAAAGAATTATTTAATGATATAGGGATGTTTGATGATATAGCTCTTATGGAAGATTATAAATTGTCTATAAAATTAAAAAAGGTTTCTCCAATAAAGGCTATTGATTCATATATAATTTCTTCTGCTAGAAGGTTTGAAAAAAATGGTGTTATAAAGACTATGATTTGTATGCAGAAGCTTCAGTATATGTTTAGAAATAATGAAGATATAGAAAAGATAGCTAATATATATAACAATATGAAATGAGGATTTTTTTATGAAGATGCCTGATAATGTAAAAGAGTGTATTCATTGCAACAGATGCATAAAAAAATGCAGTTTTTTAACTAAGTATAATATGGATTTGGAAGAGTTTTCTAAAAGAGGATATTTGGCATATCATTGTTTTTTGTGTAATGACTGTAAGATAGTATGCCCTAAGAATATAGACGGCTCTAAGATATCTTTAGCTTTGAGGCACAGCAAAATAGAATCATCTGAAAATAATAAAAAAGAAATAGAAAAAAAATATAAAGCTTTGCTGTTTGAGAAAAAAGATTATATATTTAAAAATTATAATAATATAATAAGCGAGTCTGTAATTTTTCCTGGGTGCAATTTTTCATCATTTTATCCTGATGCTTTAAAATATATATTACGCAAATTTAAAAAAGAATATAACATTGGAGTGGTATTTGACTGCTGCGGAAAACCTATAGCTGAGTTGGGCATAGAAGAATATGAAGCAAACATAATAAAAAAATTAGAAGAGAATATGCTTTCAAAGGGAGTTAAAGAGATAATAACTTTATGCCCTAATTGTTATTATTTTTTAAAGCCCAGAATTAATATAAAAATTATAACTATATATGAGAAGATGAATGAGCTTGGACTTAAGTTTAATTTAAATCATTTAAATAAAAAAGAGATAAATCTTTTTGTGCCTTGCCCAGATAAAGAAACAAAATATATAAGAGATTGTATATTAAAAATTATTGATTTGGATAAAAACAAAATAAAAGAGATAAATGATATTAATTGCTGCGGGCTAGGGGGGTGTGCTATTTCTAATGAAAGAGAATTGTCAGAGGGATTTATAGATAAACTTAAAAAAAAGAATATTAATGAGTTATATGTTTACTGTGCTACTTGTGCGGGTAATTTTAATAGGCATAATATAAAAAATATTCATCATATTTTACTTGATATGTTTAATATGGATAATTTAAAAAATAAAACCTCTTTACTAAACAGAGCCTTGTTTAAATTTTTTAAATTATAAGAAATAATATATACTGAAATTTTTTAAGTTTGTCAAAAATTTAAAATGTTTATGGGGCTTTGCCCCACACACCACTTCCTTTGCCGATAGGCACCTACTCGGTATTGGTATAAAAGAAGCAAAACAACTGCATTTGTAGCCAAAATATAAGATAAATACTTATATGATAAAATATAGTTTTTTATGTATATGTAAATTGATTTTTGTAAACATTTATAAATAGGATTAAAAATGATTAAAAAAATATTATTTGCTTTAATAACTATAGTTCAAGTTTTGTTTGTAATACTAGCTTTTGTTTTGCATGTTCTCTCTAAAAAGAAAATGGGCGTAATGCGTCATTTTGTCTATACCAACAATAAATTAAACAGCATTTATAATATGGAAAATGTTATGAATATTGCTTCAATTATAGTTTTAATTATAATTATACTTTCTATAGCTATGTTTATTTATATCATCAAAAAAAAGCCTAGCAGATGTTTGTATGTATTAAATATTTCATTGTTTTTATTTGGCATACTATTAATTTCTTTTTTTAATATATTTTCTCAAAAGACATTATTATCATATTATTATATGTCATTAATATTTTTTATAGTTTATGTGGCGGAGTTTATAAAAACGGCAGTATATTTTATGATTTCTATAAAAATAGAATAATAAAAATATAAATAATAATAAAAAGCGGACATCAAAAAATAATGCCCGCTTATAACAATATATAATAATTCCTAAAATTAATTATTAGTTCTAGGGTCTCCTAATTGAATAGGAAGTTCTGGGTTCATCTGCCATACATACCAACCGCCATCAAACAAAGTTACATTAGTCCAGCCTTCCTGATAGGCTATTAAAAACGGTATAGCAGCTCTCCATCCAGTTCCGCAGTAGAATGATATTTCATTATCTTTTGTTACTCCCCATTCATTCCATATCTTTTGTGCTTCATCTATGCTTATGATTTTTCCATTATCATCAACATAATCAAATTCATCTCTTCCCCAAACAGCTCCCTTAGGCTCTCCAACTTTTTCTATATAGCTATAACCGCTTACTTTACCTATAAACTCGTCCCAGCTTCTTATGCTTACAAGCTTAAAATTAGGGTCTTTTTGTTTTTCTATTATTTGTTCAGGAAGTGATATAATATATTCAGGATGAGCAGGAACTTTTACTCCAACATCTTCTATAGGAGTAGCTTTTTCATCATTATTTGAAGTAGCATATCCCATATCAGTCCAAGCTTTCAAATTGCCGTCTAATATATGAACCTCTTCAACTCCAGCCCAAAGAAATGTAAGAGCAACTCTTGCAGCAGGAGAAGGCTCTCCATAAATGATTACAGCAGTATCTTTTGATATACCGAAATCTTTCATAACTTGTTCTATCTCTTCAGGAGTTCTTACATTCCAATAATTAGGCTCTTCTATTAAGTCTGTATTTATATGCAAAGCACCTGGTATATGGGCTTTCTTATAATCAGCACTTGGCTCTCCCCAAGAAGCTTCTAAAATCACATAATTTGATGACTGACTCTGGTTTCCGTCTATAACACTCTTCACCCAATCAGCACTTACATACACTCTCTGCTTTTCTACAGGGGCAGCATTTACTGAATCTGTTTGAGTTGCTGCTTGATTTGTTGTTTCTGTTTTTCCGCATGATAAAAATAAAAATATTACAAAAAGTAAAGACAGTTTTTTCATTTTTTTGTTTCTCCTAAAAATATTTTTATAAATTATATTATTAATTTATGTATTGTTCAATAATTTATAAATAATATTTTTGTTTAGCAGTATTATGTATTTTTAATAATATTGTTATAAAATTAATATAGCTTAAAAGTTTATATAATTATTAAATATATTAAATTTTTATATTTTATAATTTGTTAAAAATGTATATAATTAAAAAACATATGGAGGATGTTATGGACTTAGAAAAAAAACTTGAACAATATTATGAAGACTCTTATATAGTGGATAATATAAAAACATGCGAATCTACAAATGATTTAAGCAAAATAAATAGGAATACTTATGATTATTTTCGTGGCCAAGATGAAGTTTTGAAAGATTATTTTTCTATAGAAGATGAGAAATTAAAGAAAAGATATGAACATTTCATGAAGATACTTATTTATGGAAGAGATAAGGAAGGAGAAGGCGGAACTAGATATGTTATTTTTGATTATATAGTCAATAAAGATTTTGAAAAATCACTCAGATATCTTGCTTATGGATATGAGAAAAAATATAAAGAGAATGTAAGAACTCTATATGGTCAAGGTTCAATATATAAAGTTTTTGAAGATTTTAATAAATACTTCAGTAAAGAGTTTCAAGAATATACAGATAAATATATTGATATTATTAATAACAATGATAATAAAAAAATATTAAAAAAAATGGACAGAGATGCTGTAATACCATTGATTGCAATATGTTCTGTGATAAAAAATAATAAAGAATGCGATGAAAAATATATTAATGCAGCTATAAAATCATTCGATGTTCTTCCTAATCTTTATGACACTTTAAATGTAATTGCTGCTGTTTTAGATAAAAATGAAGATATAAAAAATAAATTTATAGAAGTGCTTAATAAAAATGAAGAATATATCATTGACATTAATATTATACTTGGATACCATTTAAGATTATTAGATTATAACAATCCTTATAAAGCTAGAGAGAAATTTTTTAAAGCTATAAATTATCCAAATGATTTCACATTTATAGCACAGCATTTTGAGGATTATCATCGTTATAACTTCATTTATGGTGCAAGAGATTTATATTTGAATCATAAAGAAGATTTTTATAAAATTTATAATTTTGTAGAAAACAGTTTAAATAGTGATAGGTATAATAAGAATAGAAATAATGATAGAAACAAAAGAATATTTATAGTTCTTAGCGGTGTTTTACTAGAACATAATGATAATAAAATAGACACAAATAATTTAAAAAAGGCAGTAAGTGTATTACAAACTATAGTTAATAAATTTACAGAAGATAAATTTAATAAATATGCTAAAAGACCTACTCTTAGTTCTACAGAAAATATTGAAGAAATATTTGATAAAGATAAAAATAAATGCTTTGATGAGCTTATAGATTATTATACAAGCAAAAAAAATTCATACAATCTATATGGTAGTAGCAGATGGGGAACTGGTCTCCCTGAATATAGTTTTGATACAGAGCTTTATTTTTTATACTCTTTATTTAATTATGACATTCCTGAAATGAAAAACTATAAAAAGTTTGCTCTTGATATTCTTAAATATTTACCAATTCAGATTGGAATAAGAAAATATATAGAAGTTCAGGCATCTATAGGAAATAAAACTCTA
>NZ_SRZM01000105.1 GCF_019402445.1 Brachyspira pilosicoli | reverse complement strand
AAAACATATTTTTCTGCATTGCTTGTTGGGTGTGAGAACTTTTCAAGGGTGAGATTATTAGATGATAAAAAAATAGAGTGTGTTGATTGGAATATTATAATTAATAGTAATAATAATAATATAAATTATGTAGGAGTTAGGGCTAATAGTTTTTTTGAAAATAATAATTTACATAATTCTCAAAACATTAATATAAAATGCCGTATTAAAAAGATAGTAGAAGAGATTTTTTCTTATGTTATCACTGTTACTCCTATAAATACTGAAAGTGAAATAATATGGCATTTGCATAAAGAGAATTATAAAAAAGATTATTATGTTGGAATGGAAATAAACTTAGCTCTTAATATTGATAATATTATGTTTTTAGAATAATATATTTAAATAGTTTATGTTTGAGGTAATTAAAAATGTCTAGAACTTTTTTGCATCCTGATGAGGCTTTAAAATTGGTATTAGAAAATATAGAGGATTATGGAGAAGAGAAAATATCTGTACTTAATTCTTATAATAGGGTTTTAGTTAATGATATTTATGCTTTGAATGATGACCCTCCTTTTAGTAAATCATCTATGGACGGATATGCCTACAATAAAGAAGATGAAAATAAAGATGATTATGTTTTAATTGAAGACAAAATAATATATGCTGGGCTTTGTGAGAAAATAAAAGTTAATAGCGGTGAATGCGTGAAGATTATGACTGGTGCAATGCTGCCAGAAAATTGCAATGCTGTACAGAGAGTTGAATGGACTGAAAAAATAGAAGCAGATAAAACTACTATTAAATTTACAAAAAAAGAAATTAGCAATAATGTAATAAAAAAAGGAAACAATAAAAAAACAGGTGAAAAGATACTAGATAAAAAATTTTTACTTCCAAAAGATATAGCGATATTAGCAGGTTTTGGTTTTTCAAATATTGATGTGAAGAAAAAAATTAAAGTAGGAGTTGTTTCTACAGGAGATGAAATAGCAAATATTGGAGAGAGTTTAAAAGATGGTCAGATATATGATGCTAATGCTCCTATGCTTGTATCAAGGACTTTAGCATTATCTTGTGATAGTAAGTTTTATGGCAAAGTAAATGATAATGAAAGAGAGATAAAAAATATACTTTCTAAGGCTATGGAAGAAAATGATATTGTACTTATAAGCGGCGGAGTATCTATGGGCGATTTTGATTATGTGCATAAAGAATTGTTGGAGATTGGAGTAAAACAAATATTTCATGGTTTAGCTATGAAGCCTGGTAAACCTTTATTTTTTGGTAAGCTTAATAAAAAGGCAGTATTTGCTTTACCTGGTAATACTGTTTCTTCATTTATGACTTTTGAGATTATGGTTAAGGCTTATATATTAAGTTGCTTGGGGTTGAATTATGACAGTAGTTATACAAATGCTGTATTGACAGATGAGTTTAAAAGAAAAGATAATGAAAGACTTGAGTATGTACCTGTAAAGCTTATTCATAATAATACAAAGTTAGAAGCTAGACTTATAAATTATAATAATTCTTCTATGATAGCATCTTTCTCTGAGGCTAATGGAATATTAAAAATAGATATAGGTGTTTCTAATATAAAAGCGGGGAGTATAGTTGATGTTAGATTCCTTTAATAGAGAGATTAATTATATTAGGGTATCTGTTACAGATAGATGTAATTTAAGATGTGTTTATTGTATGCCAGAAAATGGTGTTGAGAAAAAAAGTCATAATGAAATTTTATCTTATGAACAAATATATAATGTTGTAAAAGAGGCAGCAGAGCTTGGAGTTAAAAAGGTTCGTCTTACAGGAGGAGAGCCTTTGGTGAGAAAAAACATTGATGAGCTTGTATCTATGATTAAAACAGTAAAAAATGTTGAAATTATAGCTATGACTACAAATGCACTCCTTCTCTCTCCTATAGCAGAAAAATTAAAAAAAGCAGGTCTTGATTCTATTAATGTTTCTCTTGATACTTTAGATGATGAAAGGTATAAATATATTACAAGAGGCGGCAATTTAAAAGATGCTTTAAGAGGAATTGAAACAGCTTCTAAACTTGGTTTTCAATTAAAGATTAATGTTGTTGTTTATGATGAGAAGAGTAGGGAAGAATTGCCGTTATTAGAAAAATATGCAAGTGAAGTTAATGCTAAATTACAAACCATTCAATATTATAATATTAATTCTCAAAAGGTTGATAGTATCAATTATGATAGGCCTCATAGATGCAAATATTGTAATAGAATAAGGCTTCTTTCTGATGGTTATTTGCTTAGTTGTTTGCATAGTAATATTAAGTTTAAAATTGATTTTAATGATATAAGAGGCTCTATTATAAAATGCATTGAAGGTAAGCCTGAGAATGGCACTTATAGTGATGTGAAATCTATTAGTATGATAGGAGGATAATATGGAATTAACTCATATAGATGAAAATGGCAATGCCAATATGGTTGATGTTGGAAATAAAGATATTGTAAAAAGAGAAGCCAAAGCTCAAGGAAAAATATATTTATCAAAAAATACTATTGATTTAATCAAAGAAAATAATATAAAAAAAGGCGATGTTATATCGGTTGCAAGAATAGCTGGTATAATGGGGGCTAAACAAACTTCTAATCTTATACCTTTGTGCCATAATATTAATATAGAAAAAGTGTCTATTGATTTTATTTTGGAAGATGATGGAATAATTGCAATGTCTTATTGCAGATGCAGCTATAAAACAGGAATAGAAATGGAAGCTTTAACTGCTGTTAGTATCTCTCTTTTAACTATATGGGATATGTGTAAGGCAGTAGATAAAAAAATGAAAATAGGCGATATTGTATTAATTTCAAAAACTAAAGAGAATATTTAATAAAAGAGCATTACTTAATAAAAATAATGCTCTTTATATTATATTTTTAATTTTTAATTTTTTTTAATTTTTAGCAGGTTTGAATCTTAGAGAAAGCTGTAAACCAATATCAAAACTGTCTGTTCCTATATAATTTTTTGATTTAGGTCCAAAATCATATCCCAAATAAAATCCAATACCCAAATCTCTTGTATCAACAAATTCTCTAGTTTTATAATTAATATCTGAGAAAAACCATTCAAAAGTTAATTTTATATATGGTATAACATACATTTGATTGTATATTGATTTTATATCATTAAAACTAATCTTTTCATAATGTCTATAACTTTCAGTATCTGATATTCTTGTATATGTTTCTATTCTCCCATGAAAAGGAATTTTTACCCCAGCTCCTAATCCTAGAGAAAAATTATTAATATTAAATTTAGGCAGCACTCCTAATTGTAAACTAGTAAAACGATTACGAATAGTATGCCTTTGATATACTGTATTAGGAACTCTATAAGAAAAACTATCATGACTAAAACCTATTTCTCCTAATATACTCATAGCCATGTTATTATTAAAATCTGCTAAAAAACCAAGCTGAGCAGTAAGAGCACCATCAAAACCAAAAGAAGCTTTTCTCTCAAAACCAACATCTCCAATAGGTATGCCAATAGATTTACCAATATCAGCATTAATTATAGCTTCAAAACCACTTTTAGCAAAAACAGAACTATTGATTATTAATATCATTAGAAATAGATACTTTTTCATTATAGTCTCCTTATGTAATTATATATTTTTATAATAAACTATTATTATCTTTTGTCAATTAAAAATAAGAATATGAATATTTTTATTTTCCTTTACAAACTCTGTTAGATAGCTCATCAAAGCCTTCTTCAATAGTGAGCCCCCAATCCGTTTTTATCTTATACCACTGTCTAATATATTCGCATTGATACTCTTCATTTTCTGGAAGCCATTCGAGAGGAGATTTATCACCTTTAGAACGATTAGCACTTCTTGAAACAGCTATTAAATGATGCTCGTTTTTTAAATAATTATAATATCTATTTTTTTTCTCTTTGCTCCAATTACTAGCACCGCTCATATAAGCGTTTTTTAAAGGCACTAAATGGTCTATATCTAAATTTTTAGGGTCATCAAAATATTTACCAGTGTATTTATCATACCATCTTCCAGATACTATTCTATTATTTGATATCATAGGCTCTATTAAAGACTCTTCCAAAAGAACTTCATTTCTTGTATTAAGCCCATCATTGTCATCATCTGACCATTTACCCCAATCATCTCTATTATATCTTTCTATTTTTTTAGTAAAATATTTAGCTTCTATTATGTCATATTTATCATAACAATAATATATTAAAGCAAAAACAACTGCTATAAAAAGCACAAATAATTTATTTAACTTTTTCTTTTTTCTTCTAGGCATATTTTATAATATAATTAAATCAGTTGGTGTGCTGTTTAAAATTGCAGGACCATCTTTAGTTACTATAGCCATGTTTTCTATTCTCACTCCTCCAAAATCTGGTAAATATATTCCAGGCTCAATAGTAACTACAGCTCCACCATCAAGCATATGATCAACTATAGGTGATAATCTAGGAGATTCATGTATCTCAAGTCCAACACCATGTCCAAGACCATGTCCAAAATACTGTCCGTATCCTGCATTTTTTATTACTTCTCTTGCAACATTATCAACCTCTTTTCCAGTTATTCCAGAATGTATAGCAGCTGCTCCTTTCTCATTTGCCTCTTTTACTATATTATATATTTTTTGCATTTCATTAAATTTATCGCCTTTGCCGAAAAAGAAAGTTCTAGTAATATCGCTTTTGTATCCGTCTCTTGATAAACCAAAGTCCATTAAAATATTATCCCCAAGTTTTAATTTTCTATCTGATGGAACTCCATGAGGAAGAGAGGTTCTATCACCAAAAAGAAGTATAGTGTCAAATGCTGTTTTATCTCCGCCTTCTTTTCTCATTTGATATTCAAGTTCTGCAGCTAAATCTTTTTCTGTAACTCCCTCTTTTACACTTGATAACATTTTTATCATAGCCTTCTCAGCACTGTGTAGATTCTCTTTTATTATATTAATCTCTTCTTTTTCTTTTACTATTCTTATAGAGTCTATATCAGCTTTACTTATAGATACTTTAATAGAATTATTTACCATAGTAGCTACTACGTTTTCATAATCAGTAAGATACAATGAATTTTTAGCAACAGTTATTTCTTTTATATTGTTTTCTTTTATAAAATCAGCTAAAGCATCTTGATAAGTATTAGCAACCAAAACAACTGTAGTTTTATGAGTAATTTTGGAAGCTACTTCAAAATATCTTGAATCTACAAATAAATACTTTTTAGAATCATATATTAAAAGCCAGCCTGCTGTACCTTTAAAGCCTGTTAAATAAAATATGTTTTCGTTTTTAGTTATTAAGATTGTTTCTTTAGTAATGTTTAATAGTCTATTTAATCTAGAATCATAATCAAATTTATTGTTTTCTTTGCTTGTAAATGTTTTTAATGTTGACATAGTTTGCCTACCTTAATAATTGTTTATATAACTTAATATTATACTAATAAATTATATTTTGTCAAAATTAATGTTTTTATAATTTTTTTATAGCTATATCTATTCTGCTTAAAAAATAAGTAACATTGCTTAATGTTTCAGTTAGAAGAAAAATAAGTTTATTTCTTTTTGTTGAGTTAGCTCTATTTGACATCATCATGGTAGAAGAGAGTATTGTTTTTAATATATTTGCTTTCTCTTGATAAGTTTTTATTGTTTTTATAGAAGTATCATAAATATTGTTTATTTTTTCTTCATCATTGTTATTTTTTGCTTCATTATAAATATTAAGTATTTTAATTTTAAACTCTTCTAATATAGTTTTTAATTTATTATAAGCTTCTTTTATATTAGTTTTATCATTTTCTTTATATCTTTTACTTGCTATATTTAATGCTATATTTCTATCAAATACAAAATCATCAATATTTCCATCTTCAATATATTCTATCTTTACAGCATCATAAGTTAGCCTTTTTATATTCATATTTTTGTATTTATCTTTGAAACTTTTAAAATACTCTATTTGATTTTCGAATATAAATTCTGTAGGAGGATAAACATCAATATTAGTATTGTTTTTTATTGTATTAAAATAATAAGACTCGAACGTTTTTATTTTATTTGTTTTGTTTATCATATACTCGTATGATAATGTATGCTTAATATGTCTTTGATAAAATGGATAACTATTGTCAAAACCTATTAAAAGCACATCTTTAAAACCTGCATAATATGCAAAATCTATCATAGTGCTTGCTACTGTGCTTGAAGTATTTAATGTTGATATATTAGTATACTCATTGATATATTTTATTAATTCTAAGTTTTCATTTGAACTAAATCTTATTAAATTAGTTTTGTTTTCTAATCTTTTAGGTATTATTTTATTGCATGCTATATCCATTATCAAATATGGAAAATTAGCACTCTCATAAATAAAGTCTAAAGAATTAAAAAAACCTCCGTCTACAGTAACTACAAAATCTGGTATTATATTATTTTTGCAAAGCACACTATAAGCTGTATCTACACATATTACTATAAATGATTCTCTATTGTTTTTTATTTTTTTTATAGAATATTCCAAAGTAGGTCCAGGGCATATTAATAAAGCCTTAAAATCTTTAAATGCATCTTTTAATATAGATACATCAGAAGATTTATTAATATACTCACTATTAAATATAATGTTTTTTGTCCATATATTTTCAAAATACATATTTGTTAATATATTAGACAATTCTTTTTCCATATTATTTAATATATCAGTATAAAATAAATTAGCTTTTTCTTTTTCTTCTTTAGTAAGTGATGGGAGCAATACAAGATTTATACCATTAATATTTTTATAATCTACTATTTTGTTTATATAGTCTATATCATCTTCAGTGTCTATAAAAAAAATGTTTTCTTTGTTTGTAGAATAAATATTATAATATGAATACTTAAAAATGGTGGCATCTTCTACTACAATAACTATTTTTAAATCTTTTATAATTTCATCATTAAAATAATCGTTAATATTTTCTAATAAATATTTTAATATATATCCTAATCCATAACCATATATTATTATTAGATTTTTGTTTTTATTTATATTTTCTAATGCCCTTTTACATTCATTTTCAATATTATATTTGCTATGTATTGCTCTATTATTTTTATATATTATTTTAAATCCGTCTTTATTTGTATCAATTTTATAAATATCAGATAATTCTTCTTTTTGATTTTGTAATTTATTATGTAATTTAATAGATATATTCATATCTCAATATCATAACAAAAAAATAGATAAAAATCAAATATGTAATTGACAAAAGTGTAATAATATAATACTATATTAGGCGTTATATTTTAAAAAATTATTTACTTATATATTTGGAGAATTAATTATGCCATCAACTCCATTAGGTTTCAATAGTAAAAGCGGCAAACAATATAAAGTGATGATAGTAGATGATTCTAGTATTATAAGAATAGCTGAGAAAAAAATATTATTATCAGAAGATTTTAATGTTGTTATGGAAGCAGATAATGCTATGGCTGCTTTAAAATATTTAAGAGAAATACCAGACAAACCAGATATTATAATGCTAGATTTTGAAATGCCTCAGATGAATGGTATAGATTTACTTAAAAGGATAAGAGCATTAAATTATGAAGGTAAAATAGTTGTTGTTACCTCACATACTAATAAAGATACTTTTATGGAATTTGTAAATCTTAAAGTAGATACCTATATTGCAAAACCAATACAACGTCAAATAATAATTGCACATTTAGCAAGAATACTTGGAAGATTTGATTATTTATAATATTTAATTATTGTTTAATTCTATTATAATATCAACTTCGGTTAATGAGCATTTTAATTGAGCTGCTATTTCTTTATTGCTAAGCCCCTCTTTATGAAGTCTTAGTATATTATCATGTTTTATTTTTTCATCAGAATTGTAGGTATTGTTATTATCTTCTGAATTATTATTTCTGTTTAATGTTATGTTGTTTCGTATAGTCATATCGAGTTGTTTTCTTAGTTTTTCTATTGCCTCTTTTTTACTATTTTCTTTTATTTTTCGTATTTCATCATACCTGCTAGTTTTTATTTCTTCTTTTTTATTTTCTTCTTTAAGATTATTTGTTTCTTTAACACGGTTTTCTTCTACTTGTTTATTTTCTTTTTCTGTTTTTTCTATTGTGATATCTAAAATATTATTATTATTTAATGATTCTTTATTTTTTTCTTCATTTTCTTTATTTTCTTCAGTAATATCCTTTTTATCATCTTCCACTTTTATATCTAACATGTTTTTTTCATCTGGTGCAGATACATCATATTTCATTTTTATGTTGGCATTTAGAGTAGATTCTTTTTTTTCTTTTAATTGGCTAAATTGAGGGTCTTTTTCATTTAATTGTTTATTTAAATTATTCGCTCTAGTTATAGCATCTTCTAATAATGATATTCTGCTCAATGCTATATTGTTGAATTCTTTTACCAATGCTTCAATTTCATCTCTTGCTTTTTTTATAACCTCTTTTTCTAATCTCTCTCTAGCCCTAGAAACTATATATACATAAAACAAAGGCATTACAACTGCTAATATTATAACATTGATTATTATACTAATTAAGATTTGCATTTTTAAGATTTATCCTATTTTTATCCAAATATATCTATTTTTAATCCTTTACTTTGCTCAGTAGATGATACTTCTTCTATTTCTATATTATTATCATTTTGGCTATCATCATAGTTTTGATTAAATACAGATTTCTTTTTATTCTTTTTCCTATATGACATATAACCTTTATTTTTTTGATTATCTTTTTTCTCTTTAATTTTATTATCTTCAGCAACATTCTCAGATTTTACAACTGTGGAATCTTTTATATATGAATCTCTATGTATATCCTTATCTTCAGATTGCATGGCTATTGTTTTGGCTGCCATTCTTACATGTTCCATTCTGCCTATATGCGATTGCTGCATATAAAGCACTTGTAAATCTAAAGGTGCTATAGGCATTTTTTATAAATCTCCGTATCTTATGCCATAAATTTATCCTATAATAATAAATATATATAATTTTTATTTTATTGCAAGTTAAAAATATAATGATAATAAAATCATTGACTTTTATTCTATGTATAGTATTATAACGTATCTTTAAATAATAATTAGGAGTTTTTTGATGATATACTATAAAGATAATATTTTAATGTGTGAAGATATTGAGATTAGAAATATTACAGATGTTTATAAGACTCCTTTTTATATATATTCAAAAAATGATATTTTAGAAAAGATTAGGTTTTTAAAAAATGTGTTTTCTGAGATAGAGAATCATTCTATAGTTTATGCTATTAAGGCAGAGAATAATTTATCTATATTAAAGATGATGATAGAAGAGGGGATTGGAGGAGATGTAGTATCTATTGGTGAGACTTTAAAATATATAAAAGCATGCGGAAAGGCAGAGAATATAGTATTTTCTGGAGTTGCAAAAACAGAAGAAGAGATAAGAAAATCAATAGAATTAAATATAAAGCGTTTCAATATAGAATCTATTCCAGAGGCAATAAGAATAAACTCTATAGCAAAGGAATTAAAAAGAAGAGTAAAATGTTCTATAAGAGTTAATCCGAATATAGATGCTCATACTCATGAAAAAATTACAACAGGAATTAATGGAAATAAATTTGGTATTAGTATAAAGACAATTAGAGAAAATGCTAATATGTTAAAGTCTTTGGATAATATAGAGATAGATTCATTATCTATGCATATAGGCTCTCAAATGGTAGATGCTGAACCTTTTTATAAGGCAATACTAGTAATGAGAGACTTAATAGCAGAGGTTAATAGTTTAGGCTTTAACATAACAAATATAGATATAGGCGGAGGATTTGGAGTAAGATACAATAGGGCACATTCTGGATTTGATTTTGATAAGTTTAAAAAAGATAGTATAAGTCTACTTAAAGAGATGAATCTTAGCGTTACCACAGAGCCTGGAAGATATTTTGTTGCAGAGTCTGGTGCTTTGATAATGAGAGTTGAATATATAAAAGAAGAGCTTAGTAGAAAGTATGCTATTTTAGACGGTGGTATGAATGATTATGTTAGGGTTGCTATGTATGAGGCTTATAATGAAATAATGCCTTTAGTAAAAACAGATAAATATTCAAATTATGATTTTGTAGGTCCTATATGCGAAAGCTCTGATGTGTTTGCTAATGACAGAGAATGTGAAACTCTTAAAGAGGGCGATTATGTTGCTTTGCTTGATGCAGGTGCTTATGGTTTTAGTATGTCTAGCAATTATAATTCACGTCCATTAATATCACAAGTAATGATAGATAAAGATAAACATTACATTATAAGAAAAAGACAAAGTTTCGAAGATATGATAAAAGATGAAATAATATAATTTATTTTTTGTATTTGCTTTAATTTGCAC
>NZ_SRZM01000104.1 GCF_019402445.1 Brachyspira pilosicoli | reverse complement strand
TCTTAATAGTATAATAATCGACTTTATGTATTAAAAAATTAATTTACATATTTTACACTTGACAGAAAATTTGAATTGAAGTAAAATTTATTTTAATAATAAAATATTATTAAGGTTTAGAAAATTGTATTCGCAAAAAAATAGCAAACATACTACATATATAGTTAATTATCAAGAAAGTTTTAAGAGAATTATTATCAATAAATATTATAAAATGAATAGGTATTCTATAGACTTTTTTGTTGCAGGATATAAATATAATGATGGAAAAGAGATTATAGAATTATTATCTAGAAATGAGCCTATTAATCTTATAAGAGAATATTTTATTGGTTATGACCCATTTGCTATAGCGGTTTATGATGAGAGATGCGAGATAAGGCTTGGATATGTACCTAAAATAATAGCTCCTCTTTTAACATATAAAATGGAAGATGAAAATTATAAGATAAGAGCTATAGTAAAAAATGTAAAATTAGAAGAGAGAGATGATTGTAAATTAGAGATAAGAGTTTTTATAGAAAAAGCTTTAAAAAAGGCTAATTAAAAGAGTATTATGATTGGTAGAGCAATAGTTAAAACAGAGTCTGATTTTAAAAAAATAAAAGATTTATATATTAAAGAACCTTTCAAATATTCTATATATGTTCTTACAGGAAAAGAGAGATTATTTAAAAAAGCATTTATAACGTCTATGCATTCGCTCGTTTTTAAAGATGAGGGTGATAGTGAGATGAATTACAGCCTATTTTATGATAAAAATGATGCTGTAGGTTATTCTCCTTTAGAAGTGGCTGATACTCCTCCTTTCGGCTCTAATATAAGGCTTGTTGTTATATACAAATACAATAATTTTCAAGAAGATTTTCTGGAATATTGTATTAATCCTTCAAAATCTTCTATAATAATATTAGAAACAGAAAATAGTTTAGAAGAAGATGGTATATATAAATATTTTTCAAAAAAACAGAATGTAGATTATATTCATTTTATAGATTTCCCAATTCCAGATGAGAGGGATTTTCGTTCATTAATTACAGCGTATATAAACAAAAATAATAAAAAGATTTCTAATGATGCTGTTGATTATATAGTTAATAATATTAATTTAGACTATGATTCGCTTTATTCTGAATTGGATAAAATATGCAGTTATAATGATAAAGAGTATTTGAATGTTGAAGATATTATGGATTTTACTTATGTGTCCAAAAATAGAAATATATTTGATTTTTTAGATTCTGTATTTGAAAGGGATAGGAAAAAATGTTTTTCTATTATGCATAGATTAGATCAAGATGCTTCTAGTTCACTTACTTTAATGATGAATAATTTTTTGGCATTATATTATATGAAGATATTCCCACCTCAAACTACTTTAAATGATATAAGTAAATTAACTAAAATACCTTCATTTATACTAACAAAAAAGAAATCTGTATTAAAACTTTATTCATTGAATGAGATAGTAAATATAATCTCACAAATATCCAAATTAAATACATTGAGTGTTACAACACCAAATAATATTTTTAAAGCACATTTTGAACTTTTTTTATTTTCAATTACAAAATAATTAATTATATAACATCTGTGTTGCAAATAAAGAAAATAAATATTAAAATATTAATATAAAGTTAATTTAATAAACTTATAAGGAGAATAAATATAATGTCAAAAAAAGTTTTAGTACCATTAGCTGAAGGTTTTGAAGAAGTAGAGGCTGTAACTATTATAGATATATTAAGAAGGGCGAATATAGAAGTAGTAAGTGCTTCTTTAACTAATAATTTAGATGTAAAAGGATCGCATAATATAGTATTAAAAGCTGACACTATATTAGATAAAATTATAAATGAAGATTTTGATGCTATAGCACTTCCTGGTGGTATGGGTGGAATGAATAATTTAAAAAATGATAAAAGAATCATATCTAAACTTCAGAAAATGTATGAGGATAAAAGACTAGTATCTGCAATATGTGCTTCTCCTATAGTATTGGGTGAGGCTTCAGTTATTAAAGGCAAATATACTTGTTATCCTAGCTGCGAAAGCATGGTTAAAGGCGGGGAGTATGTTGAAAAAGATTTAGTTGTAATTAATGATAATGTTATTACTTCTAAAGGTCCTGCTACTACAGTATTTTTTGCATTAGAATTAGTAAGATATTTACTTGGAAGCAATGAAGAAGTTTCTAAAGGTTTACTTGTACCATTAATTAGATAATATATTGATTTATTTATATTTATGAATATATTATAATATATAAAATATTTTTTATAAGGATATGTAAATTGAAAGTTATAATACCAGCAGCAGGTGAAGGCACTAGATTAAGACCGCACACAATAACAAAACCAAAACCTATACTTCCTATAGCAGGTTCTACAATCATAGATTTTATTATGAAAGAGGTATTAGAGTTAGAGAATCTTGAAGAGGTTATATTTATAGTAGGGTATTTAAAAGATAAGATGATAAACTACTTAACTTCTAAATATAAAGATGTAAAACTTACTTTTGTAGAGCAAAAAGAGTTTAGGGGATTAGCTCATGCTGTTTCACTTACTAGAGAGCATATAAAAGATGATGATAAGCTTTTTATTATACTTGGAGATACAATATTTAAGCTTAATTTATCAGCAATAGTAGCTAAAAATGAAAATGCATTGGGGGTATGCGAAGTTGATAACCCTAGCAGATTTGGTGTTGCTTTGCTTGACAGTAATGGTGTTATTACAAAACTTATAGAAAAACCTAAAGAGCCTGTAAGCAATTTAGCTTTAACAGGAATGTATAATATAGTAAGTTCTAAAGAATTATTTGATGCTATAGATTATATAATAAAAAATGATATAAAAACAAAAAATGAGTATCAATTAACAGATGCTCTAGAATATATGATACAAAATGGGAGCGTATTTAAAACATTCAAACTTGATGGTTGGTATGATTGTGGCGAAAAAAATACTATGATAGAAACAAATAAAACTATAATCACTCATAGCATACTTAGTAAATGGGTAAAGGATACTGCTATAATACCTCCTGTTTTTATTGAAGAGGATGTAAAAATTAATAGATCTGTTATAGGTCCTTATGTACATATAGGAAAGAATTCTAATATAGAAAACTCAATATTAAAAAACTGTATAATGTTTGAAGAAGTGAATATATCAAATGCTTTAATGGAAAATTGCATAATATCAGAGAATGCACGTTATAAAGGAAAAACCAATTCTATGGATATGGGTGCTTCTATTAATATTGAGCAAAATTAAATAATTATTAGAGCCATTATAAAAAATTGTATAATTAATATTGTTATACTTATAATTGTATTCATTACAAAAAGTGATATAGGGTAGTCGCTCATTATTATTGTAAATTTAAACTTCTCAAAAGTGGATATAAATGCATATATTAAAAAAGCTATAACTATTTCTATATAATTATTTATTGATAAAAAATAATGAAACAGCATCACCAACAATGCTAAAAATAAACTTTGAGATATAGAGAAAATTTCAAAATAATAAATCATTTTTAATCTATTATCCCAATTTCTCACCCCAGGCAAAATTTCTCTTAAATGATAATATTTTTTAAAGTATGGAATCTCAGATATAAATCTTATAAACAAAAACTTAATTAAATAAGCAGCAAAGAAAAGCTCTAAATATTCTACAATTAATTTTTCCATAAATTAATACTCAAAAAATATTATTATTATTAAAAATTAAATAAATACCACTCATCGCAATTTTTACAAAAGTCTAAACTTTTTAAAGTGTTTTCTCTATAGTAGTTTTCTAATGTTGCCCAAATATTCTCCAAAGTTTCTTTATATATAGAAGCTATAAGTTTTTCTCTATTTATATCAAATCGGCAAATATAAATGTCTCCATAAGCATCTATAAATAAATCTCTAGCCAAATGCCAGCAGCCCACATTTATTAAAGGAGTCATATCGCCAATTTTTTTATTTTCTACAATTCCTCTGTAAGTATAATATTTTTGCATTATAATCTCTATTTTGTACTTATCAAAATATTTGTAGTATGAAGCCAAATAATCAAAATTATCCTTTTGCTTTGTAATTTGAAGATATGTGTTTTTTGGCTCTCTTATAAAATAATAATCTATATTAGAAAGTATTGTTTTTAAATGGTCTTCTTTATATATTGTATTAAATACATTTTGCTCTACTGTGTCTAAATGAATTATTACATGTAAATTATTGTTTTGTTCTTGAAGAAGTAGAAGTTTTTTTGCCTTTTCTTCATCTAGTAAAATAGCATTAGTTTCTAAATACACATTTACATTTTTATTTGAAAGAGCGTATTCTAATATATCAAAAACATCTTTATTTAAAAGAGGTTCATAATAACTTCCTATTGATAAATGAAAATCATCACAAAACTCTGCTAATTTATTATAAATAGTTTTAAACTCTTCTACGCTTAAATTTTTCTCTTCTTTGTTTATTTCATTTGCAAAAGCATTAGATGACAATAAGTTTTTATTTATTAAGTTTTGTCTGTTATTAATATCTATTTCAATATATGAAGGAAAAGTTCTTCTTAATGAAGTATCTTCCTTTATGGACTTAGTAATATCATTATAATCTTTATATTTTATTAGTTTTGATATAATTAAAGCATTTCTTTTACTATTTGCAAATAATGATATTCTATAATATCTCATATCATATTCAGACACCAATATTTCTATTTCAAAAAAATTAGGGTCAATAAATACAATGTCTTTTATAGTATTTTCTGTTATATTAATATTTTTTGTTTTTATACAATTAAATAATTTTTCAAAAGCATTTCTTCTTATTATAAAAGGTATGATTCCCTCAGGATAATTTTCACCATAAGTAAAATATGATATATTTTCATTATGTATTTTAGTGAGTTTTAGAGTTTCATCTATATTAAACATAGGCATATTATTTGGAATATATATAATATTGTCATAGTTTTCTGTTTCTTTATATATATTGTTCAAATAATCTTCAGTAGTATTTGCAATATAATTTATATTCTTTACATCGCAATTAAGTTCCTCTTTTAAGAGTTTTATTTTATTAGAGAAATCTTCTAAAAATATTTTTGAATATTCATTTTCAAATGATTCATCAACAATTATAATGAATTCCATTAAAAACACCTCATATATAATCTAAAATAGTTTTTGGGCTTCTTATAACCAAATTGCATAAAGCACAAACATAAAAATCATCATGCTCAATATTTTCCATATTATCATACATTTCATTAAAATCATAAACGTCCATTTTCTCAAATGTATTATTATTAATATCTATTATTTTTAATATATTAGTAGAGCCACAATATGGACATCTATATACAAAGTCTTCATTGATATTTCTTATGTTTATTTTTTTGTATTTATTTTTAGTAAATATTTTAAATCTATTATTAATATATCTATGCGGAAATATTTTTATATAATCATCTAATGATATTTTTTTTAATGGATAAGCTTCTATAGATTCAAATTCTTTTTTTGCTGTGCTAAATAGATTGTTTAAAGTTATATTGTGTAAATTAAGCACGTCTATAAACTTATCATTAGTAAGCTCATAATTGTTTAGAGTGGCATATTCAGGATAATCGCTTATAACAATTTTTGATTCATATCTATTTTCTTTAAATAAACCAAACTCTCCAAAACAGTATTTATTATCTTTAGAGTATGCAAATAACCCTGCTAAAGAAATTTCATTATGTTTATATGAATAATCGCAATATAAAACATCACTAAAACTTTTTATGTAATTGATAGCGGTATCATCATCTTTTATATTATGTAATATTTTTTCATCACCAAGTATATTTTCTATGTACTTCATAATTTTCTTTATTAGTCTGAGTAAGAAGCTAATAATTCCTCCTGCTCTTTTTTAAATAAAGCATCAGTAATTTCTGTTATTTCCCCGTCCATAAATCTATCTAATTTGTATAATGTAACATTAATTCTGTGGTCTGTCACTCTGTTTTGAGGGAAATTGTATGTTCTTATTCTTTCACTTCTATCTCCAGAGCCTATTTTATCTCTTCTTTCTTTAGCCTCTTTTGCCTTTCTTTCTGCTTCTTCTTTTTCGTATATTCTTGCTCTTAATACTTTCAATGCTTTTGCTTTATTTTTGTGTTGACTTTTTTCATCTTGACACTGCACCACTAAACCAGTAGGCAAATGTGTAATTCTAACGGCACTGTCAGTAGTATTAACTGATTGACCTCCTGGACCGCTTGAACGAAATATATCTACTCTTATATCTTCATCTTTTATTATTACATCGCTTTCTTCTGCTTCAGGCATAATTGCTACAGTTGAAGCTGATGTATGTATTCTTCCGCCCGATTCTGTGGCTGGTATTCTCTGTACTCTATGCGTACCGCTTTCAAATTTTAAAGTTCTATAAGCATTCTTTCCAGAAACAGAAAATATTACTTCTTTATATCCACCAAGCTCAGTAGGGCTTATGTCAATTATTTCCATTTTAAAATTTGCCCTCTCTATAAAACGGCTGTACATTCTAAATAAATCTCCTACAAATAAAGCCGATTCATCTCCTCCAGTTCCAACTCTTATCTCTACTATTATATTTTTACCGTCATTTTTATCTTTTGGAAGAAGTAAAAGCCTTAAATCATTAATGATATTTTCTTTTTTTTGATTTAATTCTTCTATTTCAAGCAATGCCATATTTTTTAATTCTTTATCAGTGTCAGAATGATTAAGCATTTCATTTGCATCTTCTATTTCTTTCAATACTGTTTTTAGTTTTTTATATTCATTTACTATGTCTTCTATTTCTGACTTTTTTTTCATTAAATCTTGTATTACTCTATTGTCTTTTATATTTGCATCATTTAATTTGTCTACTATATCATTGTATGTGTTTTCTACAGATGAAAGTTTATCTATTATTGACATAAAAATTATTATTCTCCTAAATATTGTTTTTTATTATATATGAATAAAGATATTTATCAACTATTGTATTTTAATCAATATTAATATAAAAAAATTATTATAAAAAAAATATTTTTTTATGTATTGACTTTATTTTTTTGTAGGTTAATATTTTCTCTTGTTTATCTGAATATTTTTATTTTATCTGATTGTATTAAGCTTTTTTATATAAAGCTTTTAAAACGCAAGCAAAAAAGAAGCTGTAATTGTTCAAGCATTGTTTATATGTATATTTTATTTTTTGTCGAAACTACAAAACTTTGATGAAATAAAAAATATTACTATCAAAAAACTAATAATTAAAAATTGATGATAATTAATAATGGGGAAAACTATGGAAAAAAATAAGATGTTAGAGCTTACAGAAGGAAATGTAAATAGAGGGCTTATTAATTTGGTAGTACCTATGATACTTGGCAACCTTTTAAATATAGCCTACAATATAGTTGATACAATTTGGATAGGGCAGATGATAGGACCTAAGGGACTTGGAGCTATTGCGGTGAGTTTCCCTATAATATTAATACTTCAAGCTATTGCTTCTGGTGTTACAGTTGCTGCGAATGTTTTGATTGGTCAATATTTTGGTGCTAATGATAAGGATTCTGTGCTTTATATTTCTAGAGTTTCCACTACTATGAGTGTAATACTTTCTTTAGTTTTGGCTATATTAGGATATATATTTGCTCCTATATTGATGAGATTTTTAAATGCTGCTGATAGTATAATGGAATATTCTGTTAGCTATTTTAGAATTAGTATGATAGGTTTTCCATTTTTATTTTATTATTTTTTAATATCTGCTTTACTTAGGGGAGTAGGAGATACTGTAAGACCTCTTATATTTTTAGCTATAGCTTCTATTGTCAATGTAATATTAGACCCAATAATGATAAAAGGGTTATTTGGTTTTCCTGCTATGGGTTTAGATGGAGCTGCTTATGCTACAGTATTTTCTCAAATTCTTTCTGTAATTGTGAGCATAATATATTTAAAAGTTAAAGATAGTATAGTGCGTGCTAACCCTCTTAGAATAGTTTTTGATGCTAATATAACTAAATTAATGTTTAAGATAGGTTTGCCTTTTGCTGCTATGCAATTAATAATTTCTATAAGCTGGTTATTTTTAAATAGAATTATTAATACTTATGGAGAAGAGGCTTCTGCTTCTGTTGCTGTATCTATGAGGGTGGACTCTTTATCTTTTTTACCGCTTTTAGCTTTATCTGCTGGTATTGCTACTATGGTTGCTCAAAATATTGGAGCTAATAGAATGGATAGGGTAAAAGAGATATACAAAGCAGGGCTTAAAATAGGAATAGGGCTTTCTAGTTTTATGGCACTTTTTTCTGTGTTATTTCCAGAGCTTATAGTGAGATTATTTACTTCAGATATGAGCGTATTAAAATATACAAAAAGTTATATATATGTGGTTATGCCTTCTATAATAATGCTTTCTGTAATGTTTGCTACTAATGGTGTTATTAATGGGGCTGGAAAAACTTTTATACTCATGATATTTGCTTTTGTTGCTCATATACTTATAAGAGTTCCTCTTGCACATTTCTTATCTACAAAGATGGGTTTATGGGGAGTATGGACTACTATGGCCATTGTAAACTTTATTAGTATGTCGCTTATACTTATTTATTATTTTACTGGGCATTGGAAAAAAGGAGCTAATATAGCAAGTCATTCTGCTACTAAAGAAAATGAGGCTTAAATTATACTTGAAACATTGAAGCAAATAAAATATACTATTTGTTGTAATTCATAAATATTAATAAAGGCTTTTATGCAAAAAATCGATATAGACAATTTAAATCCCATTATAGAAGAATTGTTAAAATTAAGGGGTATAGTTTCAAAAGAAGATATTTTTGACTTTTTTTTTCAAGATATATATTCTCTGTCTAATCCATTTAATATTAGGGATATGAATGCTTTTGTAGATAGGCTAAAAGAGGC
Source organism: Brachyspira pilosicoli (assembly GCF_019402445.1). Lineage (GTDB taxonomy): Bacteria > Spirochaetota > Brachyspiria > Brachyspirales > Brachyspiraceae > Brachyspira > Brachyspira pilosicoli_B. The sequence continues at coordinate 2,112 of NZ_SRZM01000104.1, read as the reverse complement.
TATAGAGTATAATGAAAAAATATTGATATATGGCGATAAAGATGCTGATGGTGTTACTGCTGCTTCTATAATATATAATACTCTTAAGGCTGTTACAAAGAATGTTGAAGCATTTGTGCCTAATCATGAAGTTGGTTATGGGCTTTCAAAAGATGTCATTGAAAGTTATGCTAATTCTGGGGTGAGCTTAATCATCACAGTTGATTGCGGTATATCGAATGTTGAAGAAGTTGAGTTTGCGAGAGAGCATTCTATAGATATTATAGTAACAGACCATCATGATATACCAGAAATACTTCCTAATGCCTATTTAATATTTAATCCTAAACTTTCAAATACTGGTTTTGTTTCCAAAAACTTTTCTGGGTGTGCTGTTGCATTTAAGCTTATGCAGGCATTTGTTTTTTCTTATACTAAACTTTACAACAAAGATATCATTATATTAGATTATGAGATAGATAAAAATACTGATAAATTAAAAAGAATAAGAGCATTAAAGGCTACTAATTTTGTTTATAGTGATGATGTATTTGGCTTTGAGCTTGTAAATAATGAAAATGCTTACAAATCTATTTATTTAGATTATTATGAAGAGTTTTTGTCTGAAGATGAAGTTTTAGAAGAGTTAGCTAGTTATATGTTTGAGGGGGAGAATGTTGTATTGGTTCTTACAGGCGGAGAGATTAGGCTTAAAAAACTTCTTAGACTATATGAAAAGTATGAGCTATACTTGCCTGAATATGATAATGTTTATGATTTGCTTCAGTTGGGTGCTAATTATGGGGGAGTTAATATCAAGTCAGTTAAGACATTAGATGAGTTTGCTTTGCTTCTTAAAGTTAATATATATAAGTATGATAATATTCTCTATAGAGACTTAATAATAAAAATGGAAATTTTTAGAAGAATGTATTATTTAAGTCAAAAGCAATTGCAAAACTATATAAAAAGAGAGTCTATATTAGTATTGTTTGGAACAGTTGCCGATGTTGTACCTCTTATTGAAGAGAATAGGGCTTATATAAAATGTGCTTTGGCAGAATTGGAAAAGCATAATCATATAAGGTATAATGTGATATTGGAGAGAATAAAATTACTAAATACTAAAGTTGATACTCAGGCTGTAAGCTGGAGGCTTGCTCCTTTTATAAATGCTGCGGGTAGAATGGGAAAGCCTGAATATGCTTTAAGGCTTTTAACTTCTGAAACTAGAGAAGAGGCTTTTCAATTATCTGAAGAAGTTTATAATTTAAACGAAACAAGAAAATCTCTTACAGAAAGCAATTTTAATATAGTGTGCGAATATATAAAAGAAAATAATTGCATGTCTTATCCTATTATAATAGTAAAGAGTGATTTAATAGATAGAGGTTTAACAGGTCTTATAGCTGGTAAGGTTTTAAGTCAATATGGGAAAACCGCTGTTATACTTTATGAATCTAAGGAAGATGGAGTTTGTACGGGAAGTATTAGGAGCAGAGGTGATGACAATGCACGCGATATGCTTGAATATTCTAGTGTTTATTTAGATAAGTTTGGCGGGCATAAGAATGCTGCTGGGTTTACTGTGAGCGTAAATAATTTTGAAAAGTTTGCTAAAAAAATTATTAAATATGCTTCAGAAGAGAATTTTAATACTTCAAAAGATGAAAAGACTTATGATTTGGAATTAGATTTTAAAGATATTAATATGCAGTTTGCTGAGTATTTAGAGTTATTTGAGCCTTATGGTTTTGCTAATGAAGAGCCTGTGTTTTTTACAAATAGGGTTACTATAAACTCTATAGAAAAAATAAATAAAAATAATAAGATTCATTTAAAACTGCAATTACAAAAAAATGGAAGCAGGGCTAATGCTATAATTTGGAGTTCATCAGAAGAAGAATGCTCTAAATTGGAAGCTTCAAATTTTATAAATATTTCATACAAGATAAAAATAAATAGATTTAATGGCAGCAAAGAAGTAAAGATTTATATAGAGAATTATGAGATAAATTAAAACAATTTTTAGTTTTGTTGTTTGTGGGGACTAGTCCCCCTGCGAAGTGTGCCCATAGGGTACACACTATCACTTTTTTATTGGTATAAAAGAAGCAAAAGAACTGCATTTAA
>NZ_SRZM01000103.1 GCF_019402445.1 Brachyspira pilosicoli | reverse complement strand
AAAAATATCCTGTTAAAGCTAAATAAATAAATCCTAATATATAATATAAAGGAGATACATAGAAAGATTGAATCTCTCTAGAAAATACAACATATATGTTTCTCATTTTTACCTCTTTTTTAATAGTTAGTTTTTTTGTTTAATTACTCTTCTTCAGTATTGTTTTTTATACTGTCATCTTTTATATATTTACTCTTATCAAAATCCTGATTTTTCTTTTTATCTGTAAAGTAAATAAATACCTCTTCCAAACTTCTCTCTTTAGATTTTATTTCTAATACATCAAAATTATTATTAACCAAATGTTTTACTATTTCAGCACGTGAATCATTTCCTCTTTCACATTCTATAATAATAGTGCCAAAATTATCTGTTTCAGCCTGTACAACGCCATTAACCTCTCTCACACATAAAAGAGCATCATTTTGTTTGTCAGCCACTTTAAGTTCAATATTTCCTCCAAGTATCTCTCTGTCCATAGCCATTTTTAAGCCTTCTATTGTATCTTCAGCAATAAGCTCTCCGCTGTCTATAATTAAAGCCCTCTCGCAAGTATCTTCAACTTCACTTAATATATGTGTGGAAAGTATAACAGTTCTTGTTCCTCCTAAACTTTTTATTAATGCTCTTACTTCTATTAATTGATTAGGGTCAAGTCCGCTTGTAGGCTCATCTAATATCAAAACTTCTGGGTCATGTATTATTGCCTGTGCTATACCTGTTCTTTGTCTGTATCCTTTAGATAAATGTCCTATTATTCTATCTTTATATTTTGTTAAGCCTGTAATTTCTATTGTATTTTCTACAGCAGATTTAACTTTTTTGCTTGGAACTCCTTTTAATTTAGCACAAAATTTAAGATAATCAGTTACAGTCATCTCTGTGTATAATGAAACATTTTCAGGCATATATCCTATTCTTTTTTTTAATTCTATAGGATTATCATAAACCTCATAATCATCTAAATAAACATATCCGCTTGTAGCAGGAAGATATCCTGTAATAATACGCATCATAGTAGATTTGCCAGCACCATTAGGTCCTAAAAATCCAACTATTTCACCTTTATTTATAGTATATGAAACACCCTTTAGAGCTAAATGTTCTCCATAGTATTTTACTACATTATCAACTTTTATCATTAATAATCCTTAATTAAAAAATATTAAATTACTTTTTAGAAGTTATTATATATAATATCGTATTTGATGAAAAAATATTTATAAAATTTCGTAATTTATATTATATTAATAATTGTCTCTAATCTTTAATAAATCTAATTCATAGAGGAAAGGTATATCTT
>NZ_SRZM01000102.1 GCF_019402445.1 Brachyspira pilosicoli | reverse complement strand
CGAAGGGCGAAAACTTTGACGAAGTCCGCAGAGCATAGCTGCGGGAAAAAGAACGATAAAAAAATTATATAAAATAATCGTTTTAATAATGCATCAATTAAAAATAAATACATTCTTAAATATATATAGTAATTATATAGAAAATAATGCATTAATAGAATTGCCCAATATATATGTTGCTATGGTTTGTATAAATGAAAGTATAGTTCTTAGTATTCCAAAGAAAAGCAAAGCATATAATATTAAAAAACCATAAGGGTATATTCTGTCATAAGTATTTTTGCCTTTGTTTGATAAGAAAAACCTCAATATCCAACCACCATCTAATGGAGGGAAAGGAAGCAAATTAAAAAACATTAGCATTATATTAATCATATAAAACATTATAAGCATTGTAATTACTATTGGCAATGCATTTGAAAATATATTAGTAAGCATGTTTGGATTTGATTGCAATGCCATTATTAATTTATATATTACAAAAGTGCCGTCCACAGGAAAAGCTAAAATCTTTATTATAATAAAAGAAACACTAGCAAGCATTAAATTAGCAAAAGGTCCAGCAAAAGATACTAAAGCCTGGTCTCTCTCAAAATTAGAAAAATTCCTTGAATCTACAGGAACAGCCTTCATCCATCCAATAACAGGTATGCCAGTAATGGCAGCAAGCAAAGGCAATATTACACTTCCAAGTATATCTATATGAGCAAAAGGGTTTAATGTTAATCTTCCTAAACTTTTAGCAGTACTGTCTCCAAAAAAATAAGCAACCCTAGCATGAGAATATTCATGCATACTAGCTGATATTATAAAAACAACATAGGATATTATTCCTATTGATAATCTATTAGCAAATATTTCACTTACCATTTTTTCTTATATTCTCTCTCTATTTTATTTTGTTTAAATTCTCTTTTAGTAAATTTTCTTAATAATAATATATAAAAAACAATGTAAATGTCAAAAAGAAAAATTATAATGTTTTGTTTGTTTTATCTATTAAATAATTAAATATAGTTTTTATGTCTTTTTTTGTTAAATCAATATTTTTAAACATATCAGAGCGATTAATAAAAGTTTTTATAATACTTCTCTCTCTTCTATATTCTTCTATAAGTTTATGATTGCCAGAAATTAAAACATCGGGCACTTTCATATTATCTATTTCAAAGGGTCTAGTATATTGTTCATATTCTAAAAGACCATTAGCATTCTCTTCAAAAGTATCATTTACCACAGATTCGCTATTGTTAAGCACGCCCTTATATCTGCATATTGCATCTACAAGCAAAAGTGCAGGTATCTCCCCACCACTTAAAACATAATCGCCTATGCTTATAGCTTCATCAGCATATTTTTTTTCAACTCTATAATCTACGCCTTCATAGTGCCCGAGTATTAATGTAAGATGTTCTTTTTGTGAAAGCTCTTTTATCTTTTGCTGTGTTAATGTTTTTCCAGACGGAGAAAATATTATAGTGTGTCCTTTGTTGTTGCTCTCAAAATATTTTTTAAAAATAGTGTAAGTCATAATCATACCAGGACCACCGCCATATGTATAATCATCACATTTTTTATAATTGCCATCTCCAAACTCACGCATATTCACAATATTAATATCTACAGCATTACTTTCTTTTGCCATGGATATTACTCCGCTGTTTAAAGGGGTTTGATAAAAGTCTTCAAAAAGTGTAAGTATATCAATTATCATCAAATAAAATCCAACACATATATTATATTTTTAGTATATTATAAATGGTTTTTTTATAAAAATATATAGATAATTATTTTTTAAAGCCGAAAATTAGTAATGTAATACTATAATCTTTTTTATAAAAATGGTAGAAAAATGAAAATATTTATCAATGACAAAGAATTATCATTTACTTTAGAAAATGAACAAAATGCATATGATGTATTAAAGGGTGTGGAGGAATGGTGCAATTCTAATAATTTTCTTATTAATAAAATTATAATAGACAACAATGAACTTCACCCATATATAGACGAAGAATATGAGAAAATACTTATAGAAAATATTGATAACATATATATAGAAGCTCTTAGTAATAGCGAATATTATTTATCAAGTCTTAATTCTATAATGGATTATATTAAAAATATTTCTATTACAGATTCTGCTATTTTAACTGAAAGAGATATAGAAGATTTAAAAGACGGATTTGCTTGGATATTGGATTCTATACCTAGAGTAATATTTCTTTGCAATATGAGTTTAGAAAGCCATAATTCTATGCATTTACTAAAAATGCTAGAAGTAAAATTAGAAAGATTAACATCATTAACAGAAAAAAAAGAAGATATAGAAAAAATAAGAGATTATTTTAATGATGATATTAAACCATTTATTAATGATAAGTTAATTCCTGCAATGGAACTTATTATGGAAGATGCTAAAATTAATACTATAATAATGTTTTCTAATAATATTAATTCTGATAATGCATTATATAAAATAGGTACTCTTCCTAAGTTTTATGATTTTATAATAGAGTTATTAGATAAAATTGTAAGCAAACTTCAAACAGGAAATGATAAAGAAGCATTTTTGTATGCAGAAAAATTTTCAAGAGTGGTAAGTTTTTCTTTTACAATACTTTCAAAAGTGGCAGATATATGCTCTATAGATTATAACAATATAAAAATAAATAAAATAAGTCTTTATAATTCTATAGAAGATTTTAATAGTATGATGAATAATGTATTAGAGGCATTTTCTAATGAAGACTATATATCTATAGCAGACATATTAGAATACGAAATAAAAGATAAATTAAAAGACATTATTAATTATATACCTGTTGTAGAGGAATACATTGAAAAGCTCAATGTTTGATTTTACAGAAGAAGACAACTCTTTTCTTCCAATGGCAGAGCGTATGCGTCCAACTTCTATAGAGGAAGTTTATGGGCAAAAGCATATTCTATCAGAAAATAAAACTCTAAGGAAAATGATTGATAAAGATAAAATCACTTCTATGGTTTTTTTTGGTCCTCCGGGAGTTGGAAAATCAACTGTTGCTTCTATAATTGCTAAAAAGACTAAAAGAGAATATATAAAATTAAATGCTGTACTTTCTAATGTTTCTGAAATTAGAGATGCTATTAAAAAGGCAGAAAAAAATCTATCCAACGAAAAAAAGACAATACTCTTTATTGATGAGATACATAGGTTTAATAAATCTCAGCAAGATGCTTTACTTCCTGCAGTAGAAAATGGGACAATTATTCTTATTGGAAGCACAACACAAAATCCTTATTTTTATTTAACTAATGCACTTCTTTCACGCATAATGCTTTTTGAGTTTAAGAACCTCGAAGATGAAGACATTAGAGAGGCTGTTGTTAATGCTATAAAAGATAAAAGAGGACTCGGCGAAGAAGATATTGATGTAGAAGATAAAGCAATAGATTTAATAGTAAAGTTTTCGCATGGAGATGTGAGAAAGGCTTTAACATATCTTGAAACATCATACCTTGCCACACAAATAGATGAAACCAAAGAAAGACTCACAATCACAGAAGAGATAGTAAAAGATGTTACAACCAAGCAGGCATTAAACTTTGATGAAGATGAGCATTACAACACCATTAGTGCTTTTATAAAGAGCGTGAGAGGAAGCGACCCAAATGCTGCGATTTATTATTTGGCAAGAATGCTTGAGTCAGGAGAAGACCCTAGATATATAGCAAGACGCCTTTGCATATTGGCTGCTGAGGACATAGGGCTAGCAGACCCTAATGCACTTAATATAGCTTCATCACTGCTTAATGTAGTGGAGTTTATAGGAATGCCGGAAGGAAGAATACCGCTTGCAGAGGTTACTATATATTTGGCACTTTGCCCGAAATCCAATTCAGCATATAATGCAATTAACAAAGCATTAAAAGACGTAAGAAACGGAGAGCTTTATTCTATACCAAATTATTTAAAAGATAACAATTCAGCATCATTCGATAGAAAGAGCAACGAAGATTATAAATATCCTCATGATTATCCTTATCATATAATAAAGCAGGATTACTTAGAAAAAGGCATTAGAAAAAATTATTATGAAGCGGTGGAGATTGGAGAAGAGAGAGAGCTTAAGAAAAGATATGAATGGATAATTAAGCATATATATGATTAGTGGTGTTTATTAAGGTTATTATTTTTTAATATGGTATTTTAAGTTTTTATAATATATTTTTTATATAATTTTTTTATTCAACTTTTTCCCGCCGCAAA
>NZ_SRZM01000101.1 GCF_019402445.1 Brachyspira pilosicoli | reverse complement strand
TATATGTTGGAATATGTATTAATATAAAATAATATATGATTTTGGATATGCTTAAAAGCTAGTTTTTTTTAATGCAGTTCTTTTGGTTCTTTTATACCAATAAAAGAACTGGGGGGTGTAACCCTATGGGCACGCTTCGCAGGGGGCAAAGCCCTGAAAATAAAAAAAATTAGCACACACACCATTGAGGCAAATCACAAAGCGCACGCAGAATATTACTTTAAAACATAGTAAATCTAAAATAATAAACCAAATTTTTAAACGGAATTTTGTCTACCGTGCGGTTAATATTTTAAATTATTTTAGATTAATTATTAATAAGTATTTGCTGAACCTTGAATTTCCTCAAGCTTGTTAATGGCATCTCTAAACATAGTAAAATTGCTTTGCCAGTTGCTTGTTGCTGTTGGAGATATTGCTATGTCTTCGTAGGTGTTTTCATTGAAATTATTAATAAAGTTAAATCTTATATTTGATATACTTTTTGTAGTGAAGTTGTCAAACTCATTATCATCATTAAATTTATATTTCACTTCTATATCATAATATTTTAAATTACCCATTGTAAATGGATTATACACTGTTTTTTGTATGTTTGTTAATTCTAAAGTGCTTCCATCGTCAAACATAAATATTATAGGTGTTGAGCTTGCTACTTGAAAATAGTATGGATATCTATATCTAAACTCTAATGTTAAAGTTCTTCCGTATCTTTTAAAAAATCTAAAACTATTTTCACGCATATATTTTTGAGTGTTTTTCCAAGAGGTGAATATATTTATCTTTGATGTGAGTTTATCTCTTTCTGTGATATATGCTCTGTTTTTTAATATGTCATACATTATGCTATTAGTGTCCATATTGTTTTGAGCAGATAGCATTAGAGAGCTAAACATTATAAAGATCAATATATACCTATACATAAAAAACTCCAATTTTAAACATTATAACTCCATATAATAAAACGGAATTATAATATTTAAAATTGAATGTAAACACCTAATTTTTTATATTATTTAGCAGCATTACCAACAACATTTAAAGAATCCCAAGTGCGTGCAAAAGGCGGAGCATAGCATAAATCAAGCATACCCAATTCATCAACAGTAAGCCCAGCATGTATACAAGCAGCTATTACATCGCTTCTAAGTACAGCACCTCTTTTTCCAGCAATCTGACCTCCTAATATTTTTCTGTCTTCCGCAGAATATACTAATTTTATATGCAAATCCTGATAATCTGGATAATAATGTGTATGGTCAATATCTTTTACTGTAACAGTTTTATAATTAATATTTCTTTTTTTAGCTTCTTCTTCTGTAATACCGGTTCTTGCCATCTCCAAATCAAAACAAAGTATGCAAGCACTTCCTAAGCTTCCAATAAACTTTTCATTTCCTCCAATTAAATTAGAAGCAACCATTCTTCCAAGCTTATTAGCTCCAGTGGCTAAAGCAGCATAGCTTGTATCATTTAATACTCTGTCATATATTCCAGCACAATCCCCCGCAGCATATATAGAATCAATACTAGTCTTTCCTTCTCTATCAACAAATATAGCACCATTTTCCATTAATTTTATTCCAGCCTCTTTAGCCAAATCACTATTAGGTGTAACTCCAATAGCAACAACAACATAATCAGCATCATATTTACCTTTGTCTGTAACAACTGCTTTAACATTATTATTGCTGTCTGCTTCTAATGATAAAACTTTTTCGTTTAGGTTTAAATCAATATGTGCTTTTATATTTTCAACAACTAAATCAGAAAACTCTTTATCAAATTTAGCTCCAAATACCCTATCAGAACGCTGTATTATTCTCACATTTTTGCCAAGATGCTTTATATTATGTGCAGCCTCTATAGCTATAAAACCAGCACCAAGCACTACTACATTCTTTATCTTCTCATCTTTCATTTTTTCTTTCATATTAAGAGCATCTGTAAACTCTTTAAGTGTAGATACATTTCCAATATTAATATTTTCTATTTTTGGTATTATAGATTTTGCTCCAGTAGCTATAAGCAAAGTATCATAACTGTCTTCAAACTCTTTATTATTCTCTAAATCTTTTACTACTACTTTTTTGTTATTAGCATCAATTTTTAATACTTCATGTTTTACTTTTAAATCTATTCCAGATTTTATAGTAGCCTCAGCAGTTCTTGCAATCATAGTATTGGAATTGTCAAAGAAACCTCCAACATAATACGGCATACCGCAAGCTCCCCAAGATACATATTCAGTTTTTTCATAAACTGTTATAACAGCATCTTTATCTAATCTTCTTGCCTTTGCAGCAGCACTCATTCCAGCTGCAACGCCTCCTATAATAATGATTTTTTTCATAAATAATAAACTCCGTTAATAAAAATAAATCTACATTTAAAGTATAATAGATAATACTTATTTGTCAATTAAATGTTAATAGCAATATTATTTTATGAATTTTTGTTGACAAAAGATAAAAAGTTGTTATCATATAAATATGATTGATTGTTCATTTGAAATTAATTATCTCATAAAAGAAGATTCTGTAATGGTATTATATCTAAAAAAGAATATATGCTTAGAATCTCTTCCTAAAATAAAAGATATAATGTTGGAATATCTATCTAAAGGTATTAATAATATAATACTTAATCTTTGTGAATGTTCTTTTATTGAAAGGGACATATGGAATTATTTTATAGATTTAAAAAAAGAACTTAATAATGAATGTTACGGTGATATTGTGCTTGCCAATATGAATGGAATTGTTCAGTTAGATTATGATTTAATGGAGCTTTCTAATTCAATAGAATCATTTGAGAGCTTAAATGATGCTTTTTACAATTTTGGAATATTTAATCATACTAAATCTGCTTAAATGTTTTTTATGCTTGAATTTTTGTCTTTATAGTATAATATATATGTTATGAAAGTTGCGAAGAATTTATTTACGGCATTTATATTTTTTATAATATTTTTTTGTATTTATTTATTTAGGTATTTAGAAAACTTTTTATATGGTTTTAATATAAGTGTTTTAAAAAATTTTTGCATAAGTAATATTTTTTCTATATTATTTATATCTTTTTTATCTAGCTCTATATTTATAGGTGTATTTAATAAAAAAAGTCATATATTAAATATTATTACTATAATTATATTTACTATAATAGCTTTAATATATCCGTCTTACATAATATTTTTTAATGCTAATTTTAATGATACAGAATATGCTGATAAATATATTGTGAAAGATTCAAATTATTTATATAAGATAGACAATTATTTGATAAAAGCTGCTCCTACTAATGATGCTTATGCTAATTCTATATTAATAGATACTGTATATTCTAATAAACTATATTTTGCTGATAATATGATTGTTACAAAAAATGAAGTTATTATGAATAATGTTGTAGAAATAAATAGTAATGATGTTGTAAATAAAAATTTAGTTTCTTTAAGCAGAAAAAATATTTATGGTTATATATCTGGTATTGTAGAAGATGTGGTATTTGGTTTTGATATGTCATCTTATTTAAATAGATTATTAAAATATATTAGTGTTAATGATATATCTGTATTTTTTGTATCTATTTTATATATTGCTTTATTTTTATTATTGTTATCAGTTTATATGATTAGCAGTTCTTTATCGTTTTCTAAGTTTGTATATCATAATATGCTTTTAGGATTTATTATTTATATAATGCTTGGGATAGTATTTTTCTTTGTTAGATTTAAATATAGTTTTTTAATAGATAATTATATTAATTTTAGTATATTTTTATGTATTTTTTCTTTATTAATTATAATATTATCTTTAGTTATAAATATTATATTGATGCGTAATAATAGGAGAATGGAAGAATAATATAATGAATCAAGTTGTTATTAATGATTTTTGTAAGATAGATATAAAGAAAAATAGTGTAGTTACAATAGGTAAATTTGACGGTGTTCATAAGGGGCATCAAAAGCTTATTAAATATACTGTTAATATGGCTAAAAAATATAACTTATTATCTGTTGTTATGATAATAAAAAAGAAGAATGTATCTATATATCATATGGAAGAGAACATATCTTTTATCAAAGCTTTAGGTGTTAATTATATAATAGTTATTGACTTTTTACCAGAATTTTATACAATGGAGGCTAAAGAGTTCTTTAATAGGTTAATAGAATATTATAAGATGAAGCGAATTGTTATTGGAGAAGACTTTGCTTTTGGTAAGGATAGAGTTGGGGATATTGATTTTCTAAAGAGATATGCCTTAGAAAAAGACGTTAATGTAAATATAGTCAATTTTCTTAATCATTGCGGAGATAAGGTATCTAGCAGTAATATAAGAGATTGTTTATCTAATGGCGAAGTGGATAATGTTTCTAAGATGCTTGGCAGAAATTATAGTATGAGCGGCATTATAATACATGGTAATGCTTTGGGCAGAAAGATTGGTTATCCTACTGCTAATTTAGAATTAGATGAGAATATATTTGTTCCTAAGATGGGAGTTTATAGCTCTTTAGTAAAAATAGGAAACAGTGCTAAATTGTATAAAGCTCTAACATTTATAGGTGTAAGCAATATTAATAAAGAACTTAGAGTAGAAAGCCATATATTAGATTTTTCTAAAATGATATATGGTAAAAAAATAACAGTTATATTTCTTAAATATATTAGAGATAATATTAAAGTTAACTCTATAGAAGAAGTGAAATCATTATTAGAAAAAGATGAATACAATGTAAGAAAATATTTCAAAAGGAGAAAAAAATGTCTATTACAGCAGACGAAAAACTAAAAATTATTAAAGAATTTGGAAAGAACGAAAAAGATACAGGTTCAGCAGAAGTACAAATAGCTCTTTTAACTAATCGTATAACTTATTTAAAAGGACATTTCCAAGAGCACACAAAAGATAATCATTCAAGAATGGGACTTCTTAAAATGGTAGCTAAAAGAAGAAAACTTCTTAATTATTTAAGAAGAACTGACCTTGAGGCTTATAAAAATCTTATACAGAAATTAAAAATAAGAAAATAATAGTGCTTGATAATAGTGAATAGTTAATACTGTCTATGGTATTTTGTAATAAGGAGAATATATGGTAACAGTTAAGAGTGTATTTTGCGGAGAAGAATTAATTTTAGAGACAGGACTTTTAGCAAAACAAGCACATGGTTCAGTAACTTTAAGATTAGGAAATACTACTATTTTAGCTACAGTTGTTGCGGCAAAAGAGCCTAATTTAGAATCAGACTTTTTCCCGCTTACTGTAAATTATAATGAAAAATATTATGCAGGCGGTAAAATTCCTGGAGGTTTCTTCAAAAGAGAAGCTAAACCTAGAGATAAAGAGATACTTATTTCCCGTATAATAGATAGACCTTTAAGACCGCTTTTCCCTGAAGGTTTTAGAAATGAGGTGCAAATTATTCCTACAGTGCTTTCTGTAGATACTGATATGCCTACAGATGCTTTAGCTTTAATAGCTTCATCTGCAGCACTCACCATTTCTTGGATACCTTTTGGAGGACCTGTGGCAGCTGTGAGGATAGGGTACAAAAATGGTGAATATATTATTAATCCTAAAAACAGTGAGCTTCTTTCTAGTGAATTAGATATAATTGTCGCTGGAAGTAAAGATGCTATACTTATGATTGAAGGTGAGGCTAGAGAGGTTTCTGAGGAAGTATTTATTGGTGCTATAGAGTTAGCTCATAAAGAGATGCAGAAATATATTGATATGCAAAACGAAATGGCAGCTCTTTGCGGTACTCAAAAAATAGAACAGGAATTATTTGAGTATGATGCTGAATTAGTAAAAATGGTTACTGAATATGGAAGAGAAAAAATAGAAGCTGCTAATTATAATCCTGATAAAGCTAAAAGAAATGAAAGTATGGATAATGCTTTTAATGAAGTAGAAGAGTATATTAAAACAAAAATAGAAGATGAAAAATTAATATCTCAAGTTAAAGGCATTTGTCATTCTATAGAAGAAGAAATTGTAAGAGAGGCTATAGTAGAGAAGGGAATGCGTCCAGACGGAAGAGCATTAGATGAGATTCGTCCTATAAGCACAATGACTAATCTTATTCCTAGAGTTCATGGTTCTGCTTTATTTACTAGAGGACAAACTCAATGTTTATCTATAGTTACATTAGGAAGTGAGAAAGATGCTCAATTAATGGACGACATATATGGAAAAGAAAATAAAACTTTCATGCTTCATTATAATTTCCCTCCATTTTCTGTTGGAGAGGTTGGAAGATACGGCTCTCCTGGAAGAAGAGAAATTGGACATGGTAATTTAGCAGAGCGTTCTTTTAATGCTGTGCTTCCTCCAAAAGAGAAATTCCCATATACTATAAGAGTAGTTGCCGAGATATTAGAAAGTAATGGTTCTTCATCAATGGCTACAATTTGTGCTTCTACTATGTCGCTTCTTTCTGCTGGTGTTCCTCTTAATGCTAGTGTTGCTGGTATTGCTATGGGACTTGCTACTTATAAAGACGGATATAAAGTGCTTACAGATATACAGGGTGTTGAAGACCATTTGGGTGATATGGACTTTAAAGTTGCTGGAACACGTAAAGGTATCACTGCTTTCCAGCTTGATATTAAACTTACTGGTATATCTACTCAAATATTAAAAGAGGCTTTAGAACAGGCTAAAAAGGCAAGATATTTTATACTTGATAAGATTGAAGCTACTATATCTAACCCTAATGAAATTTCAGACTTTGCTCCTAAATATAAAACTATGGATGTAAACCCTGAGAAAATTAGAGTATTGATTGGACCTGGAGGAAAAAATATAAAAGCTATCATTGAAGAGACTGGAAGTGATGTTGAGATACAAGACAGCGGCGTAATTAATATATTTGCTCCAGATACTCCTACTTTAGATAAAACTATTAGCCTTATAAACTCTTATGTTAAAGACCCTGAAGTTGGCGAAATTTATGACGGTGTTGTAAAAGACATTAAAGACTTTGGTGCTTTTGTTGAAATATTGCCAGGTGTTGAGGGGCTTTGTCATATATCTGAGCTTGCTTATAAACATGTTATGAATGTTGAAGAAGTTTTAAAGATTGGCGATGAAGTAAAAGTAAAAATCATAGATGTTAAAGGTGGAAAATACTCTTTAAGCAGAAAAGCTTTACTTGAAAAACCTGCTGATTATGTTGAAGAAGAAAATAACAACAATAAAAGAAAACATGACAGGAAAAAGAGATTTTAATCTTTTAGATTTGTGAATATAGTAAGAGGTTATTATTTAATAATAGCCTCTTCTTGTTTTATATATTATTAACTATTTTATTATTCTTGTGTTGCGTATTTAATAAAAAGTTTTTATGTTTTTATTATTTTCGGGGACTAGCCCCTTGCGAAGCACACACCGTGCAGCACCCCCAGTTCTTTTGCCGACGCTCTGCGTGCCTGCGGCAAGGCACCTACTCGGTATTGGTATAAAAGAAGCAAAAGAACGGCATTTTTATTATAAATTTCATAATTTAATTGTACATCAAAATGCACTCCCCCGCACGACTAAGAAGTTATAATTGAAGCATAGCATTACCGTGCGGCAAGGTGGTACAGCTCGTACGCGGGAAAAAGTTGAATAAAATAATTATATGACAAAATATAGTTAAATATATATTAGAAATTCGTTTTGAAAAAATTTAAGATATTTTCTTTGGCTTTATTTTCTTTTGATTTACTCTCCCCTTTTATGTTGATAACAACTTCATCTCCAACTTTTAAGCCTAATTGCATTATGCCTATTATTTTTTTTATATCTTTTGATGTATTATCTTTTATTATATTAACATCACATTCACTGTCTTTTGCTATTTTGGCAAGTTCGCTTAAAGGTCTTGCATGTATATTATTTGTATTGTTAATAGTATATTTAAAACTTTCCATTTATTCTCCCGAAGAATTTTTTAATAAATACATTAGATTTTCAAAACTTTTATTTTCTAGCAGCTTTATTACGTTTTTTTCATTTAATAAAAAGTCAACTGTATATTGATAAAACTTCTGTAAATTATCATCTTTTTTATTTGAGATAGAAATTAAAAATACAACCTGAACATTATTTTTATACCATATAATAGGCTTTTCCAATATAGCAACAAATACGAAAGTTTCATCAGTTACAATTTCAAAAGGATGCGGAATTGCAACAAGGTTTCCAAAATCTGTTTCTGACAAGCTTTCTCTTTTCATTACCAAATCATAAAAATTATCTGGTATATTAATATGTTTTTTTATATTTTTACATATGTTTTTTATAATCTCTTCTCTGCTATTTCCTGTTATATTTGTAGAGAATAATCGTTTATTATAATAATTATTTAAAAAATCATTTTCAGATAAATCCAACACATTTTTTACTTTTATAATATCATTTGTTTCTAAGAATAATCCTATATGAACAATAGGAACAGGCACTTGAAAAACTATAGGTACTGTAGAAAATATATAATCTACTTTAGAAAAATCAAATTCTTTGAGCATTATTAAATCTGTAGTATAAATATTTTCTATATAATCAGAAAACTCTTTTTTATATTTATGCATAAGAAGTTTTGAAGTAGTTTTTCCGCTTCCGCATACTATTAAAATATTAATTTTCTTTTTCTCTTCACTATTTTCTTCTAAGGCTATTTGAAATAATAATGCCAAAAAACCAATTTCATCATCAGATATTTCTTTATTATAATATGTTTTAAGCACAGTGTTAGCTTCTGATGCTATTAAGTATGCTAGAGAATAATTAGTTTTTATATCGCTAAGCATTGGATTTTTTTGTAAAACATTATATCTTATTCTTATATCAAGCGGTATCATATGATGGTTAAGCAAAAGTCTTAAGTTTAAATTATCTTTTAAATCTATTTTTAAATTATTGTATATTAAATCGAGCATATCCTGAACTACATTATCAAATTTGTTTTGTATAATATAATTTTCACTATTTATTAATAAACTTTTTGATGCTATATGAATTGCTATAAAAATTATTTCTGTATCATTTAATTTAATATTTAATTCTTTTTCTAATACATTTGCTAATTTTTTTGCTAGTGTAAATTCCTCTTTTTTTACATCTTTTAATATATCATCATTATAATCATCTATATTTTTATTTTCTTTTATTCTCTCTATTGATACAGAAATATATAATATAAAATTTTCTAAATTTATTTCAGATAATTTTATGTCATTTTTCTTTATAAAATTAATTACTATATTTTCTATAGTTTTATTTATATATTTTTTATCGTATATTTGCTGTTTTAAATAATAGTCTATTATGCAATTTCTAATATCAAATTCTTTACCAATTAATTTAATACCATAATTTGGTTTACGTTCTATTTTTAAGTTATAATATCTAATATTATCTTCTATGATTTTTAATGTATTTGTAAGAGTTGTTTTTGATATATCTAATGCATTTATAAGATTATCAGATTTTACATATGCATTATTATTGTTAATAAGATGTTCAAATATATATTTTAATCTATATTCAAAATCATTAAATATATGTGCATTAAAGTTTATATTTGCTATATCTTTATGATTATCACATTCTAAAATATATCCATATCTTGCTTTAGATACTACTTTAATTCCTGTATTTTCTAATTCTTTATTCAATTCTGATATTTTTAGCCTAACAGTTTTTTCACTTATTTGCAATTGTTTTGCTAGCATTTCTGCTGTGATATATGATTCATTAGAGATAATGGATAATAGTTCTTTTATGTATTTACTTTTCATAATTAATATAAACTTATAATGATATTTATATTATATATCATTATTAAAAAATAATATACAAGATAAAAATGTAATATACAAAAAATTACCAGATTAAAGTAGAAATTTTATTGTTTGAGTTATTGATATAAAGTGTTATCTTTATAATATAAAAATTAAAAAAAGAGGTAAATATATATGACTAAAATTTTATTATTATGTTCAGCAGGAATGTCTACAAGTATGGTTGTAAAAAAAATGAAAGAATCTGCTGCAAAGAGAAATATTGAAGTAGAAATAGAAGCAGTAAGTACTGCTAGATTTAATGAGCTTTTAGACAGCTATGATGTATTTTTACTTGGACCGCAAGTAAAATTCCAACTTAAAGAATTCCAAGCAAAAGCTAAAGAAAAAAATAAACCATTAGATGTTATAGATTTTAGAGATTATGGCACTATGAATGGAGAGAAGATATTAGATTTCGCTTTAAACTTGAAAGTTCAATAAATAATAAAAAAATAATTTAATTAATTTATTAGGATATAGTTTATGAGAGAGTTAGGCATTTCTATTTATCCATTTCATTCAAAAATGGAAGATAATAAATCTTATATAGACTTAGCTTCTAAATATGGATTTACTAGATGTTTTATGTGCTTATTATCGGTTGAGCATTCTAAAGAAGAGATTATAAAAGAGTTTTCTGAGATTATAAATTATGCAAGAGAAAGAAAAATAAAAACTACTTTAGATATTTCTCCAGCAGTATTTAAATCTTTAGATATATCTTATGATAATTTAGAGTTTTTTCATAAATTAGGAGCTTGGGGAATAAGGCTAGATTTAGGTTTTAGCGGAAATGAAGAGAGTTTAATGACTTATAATGATTATGATTTAAAAATAGAGCTTAATATGAGTAATTCTACTTCATATATAGATACTATAATGAATTATTATCCTAATAAAGAAAATCTAATAGGCTGTTATAATTTTTATCCTCATGCTTATAGCGGATTAGATAAAAAACTATTTATTGAAAGCATGAATCGTTTTAAAAAGCATTCAATAAAATCATCAGCCTTTATTAATGCAAAAGAGGCTAGTTTTGGACCTTGGCCTGTAGATGATGGTATATGTACTTTAGAAGAGCATAGAAATCTGCCTATAGAAATACAGGCTATGGAGTTATTTTTCTTAGGGGTAGATGCTGTATTTATTGCTAATTGTTATGCTAATGAAGAGTCTTTTAAAAAACTTCAAAGTTTAGATAAAAGACTCATAACATTAAAGGCTAAATTACTATATAGTATTCCAGAGATAGAGAAAAAAATTGTACTTGAAGAACTTCATCAAAACAGAGCTGATGCAAGCGAGTATTTTATTAGGTCATCAAATCCTAGAGTAAAATATAAAGGACATAATTTTAAGTTATTTAATGCTGCTGCGGATATTAAAAGAGGAGATATACTTATTGATTCTTCAGAATATGGTAGTTATGCTGGAGAATTACAAATAGCATTAAAAGATATAAAAAACACTGGAAGAACAAATGTTGTTGGAAGAGTTGATGAAGAGTATTTGTTTTTATTAGATTATATAAATATGGCTCAAAGATTTAAAATAACAGAATAATTTTTTTATAATAATAAGGATATATAATTATTGGAGATTGATAATGAATGATAAATTAATGACTTTTATAGAAAATAAAATTTTACCTATAGCTGGTAAAATAGCAAGCAACAGATATTTAAATGCAATAAGAGATGGATTTGTTTTTGCTATGCCATTTTTAATTGTAGGTTCATTTATACTTTTAATATTAAACCTTCCTTTTACTGACAAAAATAACTTTTTATATATGGAATGGTATGATAATTTGATGAAAGCTTTTAAGGGTGATTTAGTTCAGCCTTTTTATGTAAGTATGGGTATAATGTCATTGTTTGTAGCTTATGGAATAGGCTATTCATTGTCTGGGCATTATAATCTTAACTCTATAACAGGCGGATTTTTGTCATTATTTAGTTTTTTACTTGTATCTGCAAAAGTTGAGTATGTGCCTATAGTGGAAGCTGTAGCAAAATCATTTTTAGTTGATGCTGATAGTTATATACCTGTAATGGACGTAAGATTTATGGACGCTAAAGGATTATTTGTAGCTATTATATTTGGAATAATTTCTATAGAGATATTTAGATTTTTGGTTCATAAAAAATTAATTATCACACTTCCAGAATCTGTTCCTCCTGCTATAGCTAAATCATTTGAGCTTTTAATACCTGTAGCAGTTGTAATAGTATTGTTTCAAGCATTAAATATCATTATACAAAAGAAACTAATTATGATGATACCTGAACTTGTAATGAAAATATTTGAACCATTACTTCATGTATCTGACTCTTTACCTTCTATAATAATATTATTATTGGTTATACATATATTATGGTTTGCAGGTTTACATGGCACTAATATAGTTGATGCTATAGTAAAAGCAATTACTTTATCAAACTTAGCAATAAACCAAGCAGCATTACAAGCGGGAGAGCCTGTAACAAAAATATTTGCTGGCGGTTTCTTTGATTCTTATGTATTTATGGGTGGTGTTGGTACAACTTTAGGTTTAGCAATAGCAATGGTTAGAAGTAAAAATGAACATATAAAATCTATTGGTAAATTGTCAATAGTTCCTGCAGTGTTTAATATTAATGAGCCAATAATGTTTGGTGCTCCAGTGGTAATGAACCCTGTGTTAATGATTCCATTTATAGCTCTTCCTATAATCAATGCTACTATAGCTTGGATATTTACTAAATTAAATATTATAGGTCATATTGTATCATTAGTGCCTTGGACTACTCCTGGTCCGCTTGCAGCATTGCTTGCTACTAATTTGAATTTTGGTTCTATGATATTAAGTTTAGTTTTAATATTTACTTCATATTTAGCTTATATACCTTTTCTTAAAGCTTATGAAATATCTTTAGAAAAAGAAGAATTAGCTAATAAATAAAATTATAATATCATTAATAAAATGGAGTATAAAAATGAATGATAAAATAATGCATTTTATAGAAGAGAAAGTACTTCCTATAGCTGGAAAAGTTGCTAGCAATAGATATTTAAATGCAATAAGAGATGGTTTTGTATTTGCTGTACCATTTTTAATTGTGGGTTCATTTATACTTTTAATATTAAACTTACCTCTTACTGATAAAAATAACTTTTTATATTTAGAATGGTATACCAATTTAATGGCAAAATACAAAGCAGATTTAATGCAGCCTTTTAATGTGAGTATGGGTATAATGTGTATGTTTATAGTTTATGGAATAGGCTATTCATTGTCTGGACATTATAATCTTAATTCTATAACAGGCGGATTCTTATCATTATTTGGTTTTTTACTTGTATCTGCAAAGGTTGAGTATGTTCCTATAGTAGAAAAAGTATCAAAATCATTTTTAGTAGCTCCTGATACTTCTATACCTGTAATGGACGTAAGATTTATGGACGCTAAAGGGTTATTTGTAGCTATTATATTTGGAATAATTTCTATAGAGATATTTAGATTTTTGGTTCATAAGAAATTAATTATCACACTTCCAGAATCTGTTCCTCCTGCTATAGCTAAGTCATTTGAGCTTTTAATACCTGTAGCAGTAGTTATAGTTTTATTTCAAACAATTAATCTTATAATACAAAAAAGTTTATTATTAATGCTTCCTGATTTATTTATGAAAATATTTGAACCATTACTTCATATATCAGATTCTCTCCCATCAATAATATTAATACTATTTTTGGTGCATTTATTATGGTTTGCTGGACTTCATGGTACTAATATACTTGGAGCTATAATTTCTTCTATAAGCTTATCAAATTTGGCATTTAATCAAAGTGCATTACAGGCAGGAGAAGAAATCACTAAAATATGGGCTGGAAGTTTCTTTGATTTATATGCACTTATAGGAGGAGTAGGAACAACATTAGGTTTAGCAATAGCAATGGTTAGAAGTAAGAATGAACATATAAAATCCATTGGTAAATTGGCATTGGTACCATCAATATTTAATATCAATGAACCTATTATGTTTGGTACACCAGTAGTAATGAATCCATTATTAATGATACCTTTTATATTTATACCTATTATCAATATAACAATAGCTTATATACTAACAAAATTAAATATTGTAGGTCATGTTGTTACTTTAGTGCCTTGGACAACTCCTGCACCTTTAGGAGCATTGCTTGCTACTAATTTAAACTTTGGAGCTATGATATTAAGTTTAATTTTTATATTTACTTCTTATTTAATGTATAAACCATTTTTAAAGGCTTATGAAATATCTTTAGAAAAGGAAGAGGCAAATAATAAATAAATTAATGAGGTTTTTTATAATATGAAACAATACAGATTTAAAGATAATTTTTTATTTGGAAGCTCTACATCAGGACCTCAGAGCGAAGGTTTTTATGATAAAGCTAATAAAAGTATATGGGATTATTGGTTTGAAATAGCACCAGAGAAATTCCATAATAAAGTAGGACCAGTATATACATCTAATTTCTTTAGAGATTATAAAGAAGATATAAAATTAATTAAAGAAACAGGACATAATGTTTTTAGAACTTCAATACAATGGAGCAGAATAATAAAAGATTTTAACACTCTTGAGTTAGATGAAAAAGCAGTTGAGTTTTATAATAATGTTATAGATGAGCTTATAAAAAATGATATAGAGCCTATAATGTGCTTATACCATTTTGATATGCCTTTAAAACTTCAAGAGATTGGAGGATTTGAAAATAGAGAAGTTGTTGAACTTTATGCTAAATATGCTTCTAAGATGTTTGAACTATATGGAGATAAAGTAAAAAAATGGTTTACATTCAATGAGCCTATAGTTGTTGCTGAGGGAGGATATTTGTATAATTTCCATTATCCTGAAGTTATATCATTTAAAAGGGCTATTCAAGTAGCTTATAATATGAACTTGGCTAGTGCAAAGGCTGTAAAAGTATTTAAAGAATCTGGAAAAACTGGAGATATAGGAATAATATTAAATTTAACTCCTTCTTACCCAAGAGATGAAAAAAATAAAGAAGATTTAAAAGCTTCACATATATGCGATTTATTATTTAATAGAAGTTTCTTAGACCCTGCTACTAAAGGAGAGTTTCCAGAAGATTTAGTAAAATTTGTAAAAGAAAATAACCTTACTCCTATATGCAAAGAAGGCGACAAAGAAATATTAAAAGAAAATACTATAACTTTACTTGGAATAAATTATTATCAGCCTAGGAGAGTTAAAGCAAGAGAAACCAAATTTGAATCAGACACTTTAATGCCAGAACACTTCTTTGAGCCTTATGAAATGCCTAATAGACTTATGAATCCATACAGAGGCTGGGAAATATATTATAAAGGTATTTACGATATAGCAAAAAATATTCAAGATAATTATTCTAATATGAGATGGTTAATTACAGAAAATGGAATGGGTGTTGAAAATGAAGAGAGATTTATAAAAGATGGCATTGTAGAAGATGATTATAGAATAGAGTTTGTAACAGAGCATTTAAAATGGCTTCATAAAGCAATAGAAGAGGGTTCTAATTGTCTTGGCTATTTAATGTGGACACCTATAGACTGTTGGTCTTGGCTTAATTCTTATAAAAATAGATATGGATTTATTCGCTTAGATTTAGAAACAGGAAAGAAAACAATAAAGAAATCAGGTCGTTGGTTTAGAGAGTTTGTAAAAAATAAAGGCTTTGAGGCTTAATAAAATTAGAGGTATAAATATGTCAAATAAATTAAAAATAGCTACTATTGGAGGGGCTTCTTCATATACCCCTGAAATTATAGAAGGTTTTATAAAAAGATACAATAAATTACCAGTAGATGAACTTTGGCTCGTTGACATAGAGCCTTCTAAAGAGAGATTGGAAATAGTAGGAAATCTTTCAAAAAGAATGGTAGAAAAAGCAGGACTAAAAGATAAGTTCAAAATATTCACAACTTTAGACAGAAGAGAAGCTATAAAAGATGCTAGTTTTGTAACTACTCAATTAAGAGTTGGTTTATTAGATGCTAGAATAAGAGATGAGAGAATACCATTAAGTTATGGAATGATAGGTCAAGAAACTAATGGTGCAGGTGGATTTGCTAAGGCATTAAGAACTATACCTGTTATACTTGATATTTGTAAAGACATAAAAGAATTATCTCCAAATGCTTGGCTTGTTAATTTTACTAATCCTACTGGAATAATAACAGAGGCTGTATTAAAATATTCTCCAGAAACAAAAATGATAGGTCTTTGCAATGTACCTGTAAACATGAAAAAAAGTGTAGCAGAAATATTAAATGTTTCTGATGAAGAGATTAGTTTTGTTGCTGGCGGATTAAATCATTTCTTATGGGGAAGAGAGGTAATATACAAGGGGGTCGATAGAACTCAGGAAGTTTTAGAAAAATATTTAGATGGTTTTGAAAATGGTCCTGCTAATATTAATACTGAAATAGCTTGGATAAAAGAACAGGTGCTTGATACAAAAATGATACCTTGTCCTTATCATAGATATTACTATCTTACTGATGAAATGCTTAGAGAAGAATTAGCAGAGTTTAGAGATGGTAAAGGCACAAGGGGAGAACAGGTAAAAGCAATAGAGAAGAAATTATTTGAGATATATAAAAATCCAGATTTAAATACTAAGCCTGAAGAATTAAATAACAGAGGTGGAAAATATTATTCTGATTCTGCATGTGAGCTTATAAGTTCATTATACAACAATGCTGGAACAGAGATGATAATATCAACAAAAAATAATGGTACTATTGATTGTTTACCAAATGACTGTGCTGTTGAAATTACAGTTAATGTTTATAAAGATGAATTAAAACCACATAAGCAAAAACCTTTCCCTATTGAAGTGAGAGGATTATTACAACTTATGAAGAACTTTGAGGAATTAACTGTAGAAGCAGCTGTTCATGGAGATTATGGTAAGGCACTTCAAGCATTAACTGTTAATCCATTGGTTGTAAGCGGAAGAGTTGCTAAAACTATACTCGATGAAATAATAAAACAAAATAAAGACTATTTACCACAATTTTATAAAAATAAATAATATAATATGGAGTTTAATATGACTGAAGAACAAGAAAAGTTTATGGAAGAGAATGTATTTCCTATTATTAGTTTGGCAGGAGAAAGTAAGGGTTTAGCTTATGAGGCTTTAAGACTTGCTAAAGAAAAAAAGTTCGATGAGGCAGCCGAAAGAATGAAAGAAGCTGATGAAATAATGTTAAAATCTCATGAGTTCCAAACTAATTTAATAAGTAGAGAAGCAGATGGCGAGAAAATAGAAATTACAATGCTTTTTGTACATGCTCAAGACCATTTAATGACAGCTATGAGTGAAAAAAATCTTATAAAAGAAATGATAGATATATTAAAACAAAAATAATTTTTTTAATTGAAAAACTATTTTATTTATTTTTTTGTTCAATATTATATAATTATAAGATACAGTTTTAATTAAAGGAATTTTTTATGACATATAAAGATATTATAGAAGTTGCAAAAGACTGCATGGGTTTTTGTAAGGCTTGTGCTATATGTAATGGTAAAGTATGCAGAGATTGTATGCCTGGACCTGGTGCTAAGGGGATAGGAGATGTTGCTATTAGAAATTATGATAAATGGAGAGAGATAAGACTTAATATGGATACTATAGCATCAAATGAAGATGTTGATACTTCTTTTGAGCTATTTGGTAAAAAATTTAAGTATCCTATATTTGCTGGTCCTGTTGGTGCGGTTAAGCTTCATTATGGAAATAAATATGAAGAAGAAGAGTATAATGATATATTGGTAAAATCTTGTGCTAATGCAGGTATTGCTGCTTTTACTGGGGACGGAACTAACCCTAATGTAATGATAGCTGCTACTACTATGATAAAAAAACAAAATGGTATAGGCATTCCTACTGTAAAACCTTGGAATATAGATGTTATAAAAGAGAAAATGAAACTCGTTGCAGATTCTAATGCTTTTGCTGTTGCTATGGATGTTGATGCTGCGGGTCTTCCTTTTTTGAAAAATCTTACACCAAAGGCAGGAAGTAAAACGGTTGATGAATTAAGGCAAATAAAAGAGATTGCTAACAGACCATTTATAATAAAGGGAATAATGACAGCTAAAGGAGCTAAAAAGGCAGTTGATGCTGGAGCTGATGCTATAATAGTATCAAATCATGGAGGACGCGTACTTGACCAGTGTCCTTCTACTGCTGAAGTTTTGCCTGAGATAGTTGATGCTGTTAAAGGAAAAATAAAAATATTAGTAGACGGTGGTATTAGAAGCGGTGCTGATATATTAAAGGCTCTTGCTATTGGTGCTGATGGGGTTGTTATCGCTAGAACTTTTGTTATAGCTGTTTATGGTGGGGCAGAAGAAGGAGTTGAATCATATGTTGCTCAATTAGGTGCTGAACTTGAAGATGCTATGACTATGTGTGGTGTTCATAGCTTAAAAGAAATAAGCAGAGATATTATAAGATTTTAATTTTTTATTTTTATAGACCAATATTTAAACTCAATATTAAAGGGTAATTAAACTTCTCTTTATATTGAGTTTATTTTTTATTGTTAAACTATTTTCTAATTGTATTTTATGTAATTTTAGTCTAATTTTATGCATTGATTTTATTTATTCATTATTTATTTATAATGTGTATTACATATTTTTTAATATATTAATATGGTGTAATAATATTTTAAATTGTATATAAATATGTAGTTATGTTAATTTATTTTTTAAAATTAACATAATTCTATTGACATTTATTAAAATTATGTTTAGATTATACAAACATTAAATAATATCACTAACGAGGGGATTATAATATGTCAGTACAAGAATTAAAATCAGATAATTTTGAAAGTGCTATATCATCAGATAAAGCAACTTTGGTAGATTTTTTTGCAGAGTGGTGCGGACCTTGCAAAATGCAAACTCCTGTTTTGCATAAGGTTGCAGATGCTAATTCTGATAAAATGAATTTTGCTGCTGTTAACGTTGATGAAGCAGAAGAGATAGCAGCTAAATATGGTGTTCAATCTATACCTACTCTTATGGTTTTCAAAAATGGAGAAATTGTTAAGAGAGCTGAAGGAATGAAAAACGAGGCTCAATTAAAAGAGTGGCTTCAAGAATATCTATAAAAATAAATCAAATAAATAAAAAATTGAAAAGCCTGATTTTTTTATAAAATTATAGAATTAGGCTTTTTTTTATTTTAAATTAATATATAATTTTATTATGTTTATTTAAGGGGTAGTTATGTTCAGCACAAATGCTATATTAATTGATAGATTGTCTTCAAGATTAAGAACCACAAAAACTGAAATCAATAAACTCATTAATGAATTATTTTCTAGTATTACTCCATATGTTCTAAACAATAAAGTTTTTTATATGTATGAGTTAGGATATATATATTTAGATAAAAATTATAATATTATATTTAGAAGTGCTGATATATCCTTTGATGCTTCTTTGAATACTATAACAGAAAAATATGATACAGTTAAAAATAGAGCTATTAAAAAGAAGCTATATGAAATGATTTTTGAAAATATAAGACATTTAGTTGATAATGGAGAAAAGGTATATATAGAAAACTTTGGTACTTTTTTTCATGATGATGGATATGTAAACTTTGAAGAAGATAGGGCTTTAGTTTATTTAGTTGAAATGAAGATTCAAAATATAAAAAATAAATATTTGGGCTACAATAAACTAGTAGATAAATTATGCTCTACTAGAAAAGATTTAGATAGAAATTTTGTTAAAGATGAAATTAATAATTTATTTGAAAATATTAGTGCTTTGGTGTTAGAGAAGAAAATATTTTTTATGTATGAAGTTGGAAATATATTTCTTGATAAGAATTATAACATAGCTTTTAGAAGTGCTGATATGGGGTTTGATGCTTCACTTTACAGCATTATAGCTAAGATTGATGATGTTAATGAGAGATTGGAGAAGAAGAAATTTTTTGAGGCTGTATTTGAAAATATTAGACATTTAGTTGATCATAATGAAAGTATTTATATAGATAATTTTGGTACTTTTTTCTACAATAAAGGATATATTAGTTTTAATGCTGATGCCGTTTTTGTTAATAGAGTTGATAATAAATTCTTTAATGAAAAAGCTGCTCTTAGTAATGAAAGTAAATTAGAAATGAAAGATTATAGCAAAGATGAATTACTAGATATAGCTAATATTTCTGATAAAGAAATAAAATCTAATAAACAAAAAAAAGAAACTAAAAATAATTTTATTTTATTAAAAATAGTAGCAGTAATAGTTATAATTGTTGCTGTTATAATGATGATTGCTTTGAATGTTAATAATAATGGGAGTAATAATGTAGATAATGAGAAATTATATAATATAGTAAACGGATATTTTACAAATGTAAAAACAGCTAGTTTATCTTACACTGTATCAAACAACATGTATTATTGGGATATAGCTAAAGAGATTTATGGAAATTCTACCTATTGGCCTATAATATCTGTTTATAATAAATATAATATAATAACTCCAATAAAAAAGGGAAGCAGAATAACTTATAAATTACTACCAAGATTTTGTGATGTAAATGATTTAAGAGCTTTTGAAAATGTTTTATCAAAATCTTTTATTAAAGTTTATCCTATTTTACAAGACGGAAAAAAATATAATCATGCTATGTGGTCATTAAAATTGGCTGCTTATTACGATATAAGAGTTTTTAAAGATAATACTAATTCAATATCTAATGAAACATATACAAAAATATTATCACAACATTCTGGATTTAATGATTTATTGTATAAAATGAGCAGATATAATAAAGTTACTAAAAATCCTGTATCTTCATTTGTAGAGATAATTAAAGATAATACAAAATATAGAAAATAATATAAAAAATAAGGATATCTAAATGAAGGTAGTAACAACAGAAGAGCTAATAAATATAGATAAAAAAACAACAGAAAAAATTCCTTCTATACTTTTGATGGAGCATGTAGCTTTAGATATATTTAATTTATTAGAAGAGAGATATTCTGAAACGCTTAATAATCATTTTGTGCATATATTCTCATCTGTTGGAGGCAATGGAGGAGATGGTTTTGCTGTTGCGAGATATTTAATAAAAAACGGATATAATGTAAATGTTTATATTACCGGTAATTTAGATAAGGTTAATAAAGATACTTACGCTAATTTCAATATATTAAAATCAATGAATGTTGAAATAAAGTATTTGGGAAGTGAAGAGAATGTTTATGAAGCTATTGATTTGATAGATGAAAATGATATAGTTTTGGATTCATTATTTGGCACAGGCGGAAGAAGACCTTTAGGCGGTATACAAAAACTTTTAGTTGATAGTTTAAATGATTTAAATATTATAAGAATAGCTATAGATATACCTTCTGGATTATATTCAAAGATTGATGATAGTTCTAATAGTTGTTTTAAGGCAGATGAAACTTATACTGTATGTTTTGCTAAAGACATTATGTTTTTATATAACACTAGAGAGTATATTGGAGACTTATTTATAATCAAATCAATATTTCCAGATAATATATTAAATGAAGCTCCTTATATTGCTAATTTAATAGATTATGATGAAAATATAGAGATAGAAAGAAATGCTTTTTATTCTAAGAGGGAGCAGGGTAGGCTTGCCATAGTATGCGGAAGCTATGAATATACAGGAGCTTGCATACTATCAGCAAAGGCGGCTTACAGAAGTGGGGTAGGATATATTAGGCTTTATGTTCCTAAGGCAATATTAGAAACTGTGAGAAATGCTGTAATGATAGATATGCCTGAGATAGTTGTTATAGGTGTTGGCGAATATGATAATAAATATTTTACAGCAGATGATTTATATATTGCAGATGATATAAATAAAAGTGACGCTTGTATAATAGGCTCTGGTATAGGCAGAGATATGTCTACAGAGGTTTTTATTAATTCTATAGTAAAAAGAATTAATATTCCTACAGTTGTTGATGCTGATGCTTTATACTTAATGTTTCAAAGTACTTTATCAGAATTGGGTAATAACTTTTTACTTACTCCACATATTTATGAGTTTGAAAAGCTTATGGGTATTAATCATATAGAAGCTTTAACTAATCCTTATAATGCATTACAAAGGTTTAGAGAAATTACTAAGGCAAATATAATATTAAAAGATGCTGTAAGTTTTTTGATGAATGATGATGATATATATATAAATTATAATCCTACAGTTTCTATGGGTAAAGCAGGAATGGGAGATGTATTAGCTGGTTTTGTAGGAGCTTTTTTAGCAAGAAAATTACAAATGCTTGAAGCTTCAAAGTTAGCATTAATATTGCAATCAAAAAGTTTTTTAGAGGCTAGCAAAAAATTAGGTAACGATTCTGTTCAGGCAAAAGATGTTGCTCATTTTCAATCAAAAATATTAAAGAGGATGATGTAAATTGGCTAGAGAGGTATATGACCCAAAAAAACCAGAATTAGAGTTTTATAATGTTAAACCGCCGCACACTCCAAAAATGCCTAAAATACCAAGAACTTCGAATGTATTTTCTAAAAGATGGTTTATGCTTCTTTATGGAGGATTTCTCACTATTGTAGTAGTACTTTTCTTTGCAAATAGGGCTGGACTGTTTGATAATATAGAGTTTTTTAGAAAGTTTAGAGCTCCTATTAGTAGTAAAATTAATAATATAGATTCTAGTAACAATGAAGTTGTAGTAGCTACTATAGAAGTTAATAATTTTAAATATACTAATTCTAATACAATAGAAGAACTAAAAGCAAGTGTGTCATTGTATAATAATAAAAAACTCATCTTTACAGGTAATGATAAGTTTTATAATGTAATGTTTCCAGTAGGGCAGAGAATTGGTTTTAGAATGCCTTTTGATAAGAATTATTGGAAAAAAGCAGATAGAATGCTAATCGTTTTAGATATAGATAATAATTTTATTCATAGCAATTTTGTGAGAATAAGAAGATAGCAATTTTTAGTTTGTACTGAAAAATTGTCAAGTCTATAAGATATTAGTTTTTAGCTTAAAATGTTGTTATTATCCTATAGTATTAAATATTCCAAATAATAAAGCTAAAGTACTTGCACTTTTTGCAACTTTGACGAAGTC
>NZ_SRZM01000100.1 GCF_019402445.1 Brachyspira pilosicoli | reverse complement strand
TTTTTTTTACAAAAAAACTTATAATTGTATTATTATTTTTATAATTTATCATAAATAATTTTAGAGAGTTTGATATGAATATACCCGAAGAAAATGGAATCAAAAACCTTACACCAAATACTACTATATATCACGAAGGCGAAAAAATTAAAAACATTTCTATTATCACTAAAGGTGAAATTGATGTTTATATTTCTTCTAGAGAATTAATCGGAATAGAAGATGAAGAAGAAATAATGAAATATAGTTGTAAACTTTTTTCTATACCAAGAAACATTATGATTGGAATTGGCGCTTTTATGAATGATTCTAATTATATTTTTTCTTTTAAGTCCAAAAATGATAATGAAATATATACTATAAATATTCCTGATATAGAATATATAAAATCATTCTTTAATAGCAATAAAACATACCTCACAAATATGTATCATTCTCTTGCTTATTTGATAATGAAAACTTATGATGAGTATATCAAAATTAAAAAAATTAATGATGAACTTAAAATAATAACTACTAATCTCGGGGTTATGTATTTCAATTTAAATGCTAAAAATAAAAATATTAAATCTGAATTATTTCTAAAAACAAAAGAAGTTTTTGAATATGCTACAAATGATGGTTTTAATTTTCCTACAGATTTCAATACTGATTTTATAAAAGAAGACCATGAAGAGATATACAATAATAATAAAAATAAAATCATCGAAGAAAATGAAAAATTAGAGTTTGAAATAGAATATATAAAAAGATTTTTAACTATGCCTAAAGAAATTAAGGCTCCTTTCTTTAGCTATGATGTTAATATGACTTTATCTGCTACAGCTATATTATATCAAACTTTAAAAGATATAGCTGATATGCTTAAATCTGAATTTATAAGCACTATGGAAAATATATCTTTTCTATATTCAAATAATCAAGAATCTCTATTTACAGAATATTCTAAAATGGCTTTTGAATTAGAAAAACAAGGCAAAAATTATGAAGTATGGGCTAGATATTCTAGATATATAGCAAATGCTACAAAAGACATATGCGAAAAAATTAAAAACAAATATGACTATGATTTAAATATAGATATAGATGAATTAGAAAGCACTATAAAAAAACTTACACAAAATATAAACTCACATGGTAATGATGAACCTAACAATGAAGAAAATAATGTTCAAGTAATTATGGGTGTAGAAGATATTCCTGAAGAGATTAAAAACCCTAGCAAAAAAATAATAGAAATGTCAGGCATTCCTGAAGATAGAGCTTCCACATTCTTTAAATCTTTAAATGCATTCAAAAAATTAAAAGATAAATTCAGCACTGAAGATGATGCTAGAAAAATTAGAAGAAGTGTTACAAATGTATTCTTTGAAGTTTATAAAGAAATAGCTAAAAAATATATTATAAATAGTGAAAAAAATAAATTATTTTCTATGTTCCTAAACTTCGGATATATGGACGACCAATTACTTACTCCAAATCAAATTGTTGATTTATACGAAGTTAAAGATAAAACATCAACTAAAAAAATTAATGTATTTTATATAGATGAATGGCTTCAAAAAATTTATGATAAAGAAGAACCGCCTTCTGTTAATGGTTTCGGACAAGACTATAGAGAAGCTTTAAGAGAGATGAAAAAAAGAGGAACTATTAGCGATAGTGAAATGGAAGAACATTGGGAAAGCCCTCTTAGAAGACTTGAATATGAAGTAGATAATATGATTGAAACTACTCATAGATTATGTTATGGTCAAATAAGTGTTTACTTCCCTATTCTTCATAAGGATATGATAATTAAAGATTTTAAAGATTCTTTAATTAAAAGAGAAGCAATGGAAAACACTCTAAACTCTATATTAGAAATAGATTTTTCTGCTTTCTACAGAGAAGTTTTATATAAAAATAAAGAGCTAAACATAGAAAAAGAATTAGTTATGCAGGAAGTACTTCCAAACATTATATTAATGCCTACATACGGTTCTCGTGCTATAATGTGGGAAGAGCTTTCAAGCAGACAAAAAAATAGTACTGCTAGATTCCTACTTCCTATATTTACATCAGAAGATTTAGAAGGATTAACTCTTCCTATGATGGGTGCTTTTAGATGGGAGCTTTGTAAAACTATGCTTGGTCCTGCTTGGAATGATATTACTCAAATGTCTATCACTTCAGAATACAGCGATTATATTCAGTTCTACAAGAAAAACAGAAATCTCTCTGATGATGCTAAAGAAAAATTAAAAGTACAAATTAAAAAATGCAGAAACAATTTAAGAGAAGTATTTGTATCAGATTATGTGATATGGCTTAAATACGAAAGTAAAGGTATTATGCGTCTAAACAGAGTGGCAAGAGGTATATTATACAGACAAGTTCCTTTTGCTAAAAATATAAGAGATGAACTTGAAAAACAACCTATGTTTGCTGATATGGCTAATAGATTTAAAAACATAAGAAATAAAAAAGCCACTGAATTAGAAAATAGATATTTCAAATTCACTAAAACAGGTAATCCTTTGCCTGAAGAGCTGCAAAATCATATAGATTTTTATAAGAAAATGTAACTATAATAAAATTGACAAAAAATAGTTTTTATATATAATATTACTCTATATAATAATATTTTAAACTCAATTTCTATTTTTTATGGAGATAAAAAAATGCAGCTTAATAAAAATATATTAGAAGTACCATATTCGTTAATAAGAGAACTTACAGAAAAAGCACAAAAAAAACAAGACAGCATAATGCTCACAATAGGAGAACCAGATTTACAGCCTCCAAAAGAATTAATTGATTATGGATGTGAATATGCTAAAACACATGCTCTGCCATACACTCAATCTGGCGGAAGCGAACATTTAAGAGATTTAGTTGCTAAGCATTATAATAAATATTACGGTTCAAATGTTAATGCTAATAATATCACTATGCATATTGGTTCTATGGAAGGTATATCATCTGTATTTAGAACTATATTAAATATTGATGATGAAGTTATAATACCTACTCCATTTTTTTCACCATATGAACAAGCAGTTAAATTGTCTTATGGTAAAGTTGTATTTCTAGACACAAGAGAAGACCATCTTGTATTAAAGCCTGAAAAGATAGAAAAAGTTATAACTAATAAAACAAAAGCAATTCTTTTTAGTAATCCTGGAAACCCATCTGGATATATGCTAAAAAAAGAAGAGGTTGATGAGCTTGTAAAATATTTTGAGAAAAAAGATATATTTGTTATAG
This sequence comes from Brachyspira pilosicoli, assembly GCF_019402445.1. Lineage (GTDB taxonomy): Bacteria > Spirochaetota > Brachyspiria > Brachyspirales > Brachyspiraceae > Brachyspira > Brachyspira pilosicoli_B. Next base: position 8,710 of record NZ_SRZM01000100.1, on the reverse strand, counting down.
CCGATGAAATATATTCTGCTATATCATTTTATCCTTTTACATCTTTTGCTTCTTATCCTTCTATAAAAGACAAAGTGATAATATTAAATGGTTTTTCAAAGTCGCATTCTATGACTGGCTGGAGAATAGGATACAGCATAACTCCTGAAGATGTGAGAAAATATTTAGTTAATGCTAGTTTTAATAATGTGGGCAGTATGGTTAGTTTATCTTGTGCTATTGCTGAATATGCTTTAGAAAAATATCCAATAATAGAAAGTTATAGAGATATTTATAAAGAGAGAGCTTTTACTATGTCAAAAGAATTAACTGATTTAGGTTTTGATGTAATAGAGCCTAGGGGAGCTTTTTATTTATTTGTAGGATACAGTAAGTTTTCTAAAGAGCCTTCACTTGATTTTTCTATGAGGTTACTAGATGAAACTGGTGTTGCTGTTGTACCTGGTATTGCTTTTGGAAGTGAAAATTATTTTAGAATAGCTTTAACTCAGGACATACCTATATTAAAAGAGGCTATTAAGAGAATTAAAGACTTTTTAAATAAATAAAAATAACAAATAAAATAATTTTATAATATAATGGGGCTTTAAAAGCCCCTTGTTTTTTGATATAGTTTTAATTTTTTATTAGTAAATATGGTTATATATAAAAATAATTATTTATTATTTTTTATTTAATATTAAATTTTGACAAAATAATTAGTTTGTTTATAATGTAAAAACATATTTTGGAGAAAACACAATGAGTGAAAATAATAAAAATAACGATATAGAAAAAAACGAAAATATAGAAAACAAAACTGAAAATAAAACTATTGAAACAAATCAAGAAAACGATTCTGATAATGCTGTATCAATAGTTGAAGATAAACTCCCATCAAGGCTAATAATAATACCTGTAATGGGAAAGCCATTATTTCCAGGTCTTTATGCTCCATTTCCAATACCAGCTTCTCAGGCTAATGCTGTAAATAAAGCCATTGCAGAAAATGATGGTTTTTTAGGTCTTAATTTGTATATACAAGATGAACCTAAAGACATAAAAAAAACAACTATAGATGAAATATATAAAGTGGGCGTTGTTGTAAAAGTATTTAAAAAACTTAATCTTCCAGATGGAGGACTTAACCTTCTTATTAATTCAATTAAAAGATATAAAATAATCAGATACATTTCAACTGACCCTGTAATTAGAGCAGAACCTTTATATATACCAGACATAGTAACAACCAATAATGATAAAGAGGCAAAAGAAATAAAAGCATATACAAGAGCTTTACTTTCTGAGGTAAAATCATTAAGCGAAAACAATCCTCTTTTTACAGAAGAGATGCGTCTTACAATGGTGAATGTAGACGACCCTGGTAAATTAGCAGATTTTGTTACTTCTATGATAAATGTAGAGAGAGCTAATCAGCAAGAAATATTAGAAACTTTTGATGTACAGGAGAGATTAGAAAAAGTTTTACTTCTTCTTCAAAAAGAGAGAGAAATAACAAAACTTCAGCAAAAAATTCAAGGAAGCATTAACTCTAAAATACAAAAACAGCAAAGAGATTATTTTCTAAAAGAACAACTAAAAGAGATAAAAAAAGAATTAGGCTATGACACAGACCCTAAACAAAAAGATATAGATAAATATAAAAAAGAGTTAAAAGAATTAAAAATAGTAGATGAAGTAAGAGAGAGAATGGAGCAAGAAATAGAAAAAATTTCTACAATAGACACACATTCTCCAGAGTACACAGTGTCAAAAAATTATCTTGATACATTATTTGCACTCCCTTGGAACAAAGAAAATAAAGAGAGAGAAGACATAACAAAAAGTAAAAAAATATTAGACAGAGATCATTATGGATTAGAAGATGTAAAAGATAGAATATATGAGTTTTTGGCAGTGAGAAAACTAAACCCAGATAAAAAATCTTCAATACTCTGTTTTGTAGGCCCTCCTGGTGTTGGTAAAACATCTATAGGAAAAAGCATTGCAGAGGCATTAGATAGACCATTCTTTAGGTTCTCACTAGGCGGTATGAGAGATGAAGCAGAAATTAAAGGACACAGAAGAACATATATTGGTGCTATGCCCGGCAAAATAATTGAGGCTTTAAAAATTGTTAAATCTAAAAACCCTGTTTTAATGCTTGATGAAATAGATAAATTAGGTGCTAGCTTTCAGGGAGACCCTTCTAGTGCATTGCTTGAAGTATTAGACCCAGAGCAAAACTCTTCTTTTAGAGATCATTATCTTGATTTACCTTTTGATTTATCTAATATTTTGTTTATTACAACAGCAAACACATTAGACACTATTCCAAGACCTTTGCTTGACAGAATGGAAGTAATTAGACTATCTGGCTACATCATGGAAGAGAAAATAAAAATTGCTACAAAATATATAATACCAAGACAATTAAAAGCACATGGTTTGATTGCTAAAAATATTAAGTTTACAAACAAGGCTATAGCAGATATAGTTAATGGTTATGCTAGAGAGGCGGGTGTTCGTAACTTCGAGAGAATGATAGAGAAAATATGCAGAAAAATTGCTGCTGATGTAGTATCAAACAACAAAGAAAATTATAATATAACTATAGATTCTAAAGATTTAGAAAAGTACTTAAAAAAACCAATCTTTACAGAAGATTTTACGGAAAAAGATTTAAAACCAGGAAATGCAATAGGTTTAGCTTGGACTTCTATGGGTGGGGCTACTTTAACTATAGAATCTATTAAAGTACAAGAGAAAAAAGATGCAGGCACTATAAACATAACGGGTCAGCTTGGAGAGGTGATGACAGAGAGCGTGCAGATTGCTTACAGCTATGTAAAAAGTGTTGCTAAAAATTACGGCGTTGATGAGAATTATTTTAATGATGCTATAATACACCTACATATACCAGAAGGAGCTACTCCAAAAGACGGTCCTTCTGCTGGTATTACTTTAGCTACTGCTTTATTATCGCTTGCCATGAATAAGGTTATTAGAAATGACACCGCTATGACAGGCGAGCTTTCTCTCAATGGAAAAGTGCTTCCTATTGGAGGGCTTAAAGAAAAGACTATAGCAGCTAAGAGATTAGGCTTTATTAAGCATATTATAATACCTTTTGAAAACAAAAGAGATTTAGATGAAATACCTGATAAAGTTAAAAGCTCTCTTATTTTCCACCCTGTAAAAGATGTAGAAGAGGTGTTTGACTTTATGTTTAAATTAAACAAGTCTAATAAAAAAACTGATAAAGCATCAAGTAAATCTAAAAAAGCAAAAAAATAATTATTAAAATATTTATAGGTAAAAGGCTTGAACTTAAAAGTTTGAGCCTTTTTATTATTGATTTTATTTATTATTAATTTAGAATAAAGAAACTCTATATAAAAAATCTATTAATTATGAAACAAAAAATAATGGCTAATCAGTTAGAAACAGATAAAAAATTAATCTCTATACTTAAAAAGCTCCCTAACGATTATTGGGACTTTAAAAATGAAAACACAAAAGAATATACTATACATAATTATCCAGCTGTAATGGTGCCGCCTATAAGCAGAAATATTATTAATATAGTTAAGCAAATTATGGAAGTTGATTCTTTGCTTGATCCATTTTCTGGTTCTGGAACAGTTCTTGTTGAAGGTATGCTTGCTAATATTAAAACAGTGTATGGAAACGACATTAATCCGCTTGCTATACTTATTTCAAAGGTAAAAACAAATAAACTTGATATACATGAGCTTAAAAAAGAAGTTTCAGTTTTTTTAGAAAATATTAATAATGATTATAATAAAAATATAAATTTTTATGAGGGGGCAGATGAGTATTGTAAGAAAAATATTGATATTACATCAAAAAATGGTTGGGGAGATAATGCTCCAAAATATCTTATAGAATATATAAACTTAAATAAAATTAATTTTGAAGTACCTGATTTTAAAAATATTGGCTATTGGTTTAAGCCTAGAGTGATATTACAGCTTCAAATGATTAAAAAACATATCCTAACAATCAAAAATGAAAATATACGAAATTTTATTTTTGTGGCATTTAGTGAATTAATTAGAATTGTATCTAATCGCAGAAACGGAGAGTTCAAAATGTTTAGAATGTCTCCAATAAAAGTTGAAAGTTTTAATCCAGATGTATTAAAAGAATTCATTTATATTTTAGAAAATAATATTAAAAAAATGCATAGTTTTGTTGAAGCTTGTAAAAACAATAATGGTAATTCAAAAGTTAAAATATTTAATAATAATGTTATAGACTTATTTTGTATTCCTGATTTATCCATTGATTTAGTAATTACATCTCCTCCTTATGGAGATAGCAGAACAACTGTTGCTTATGGAGAATACAGCAGATTATCACTTCAATGGTTAGATTTATTTGAACTTTCTCAAAAAGAAATAATGATGCTTGATAAAAGATTGATGGGAGGAACTAAGTTTAAAAATGGATTTGAATTTTCAATTCCAAGTAAAACTTTAAATAAATCATTAGAATTTATTAAAAATATTGATTTAGAACGTGCTGGTGATGTGTATAGTTTTTATTTAGACTTAGAAAAAGCAATATCTTCAATTTCTAAAAAAACTAAAAAAGGAGCTTATCAATTTTGGGTGGTTGCAAACAGAACTGTTAAAGGAGAACTTTTAAAAACAGATAAGATAATAATAGAAATTGCTAGTAAATATAATATGGATTATGTTTATACAATTAATAGAAATATAATTAACAAAGTAATGCCATCATTAAACTCACCAACAAATATAGTTGGCAAAAAATCAGAAACTATGTGTAATGAGCACATTGTAATTCTTAGAAAACAATAATATATTCAATTAAAACAAAAGTAAATAAAAACTTTATTGATTTTTAGTGCTTGAAATTGTGATAATTTCTTTATATAATATCTTTCGTGTGTTTTTTCTAAAAAGTTTTTACACACACATTTTACTAGGAGGAAATATTATGGCTTCAGTTATTATTGTAGGTACACAGTGGGGTGATGAAGGCAAAGGAAAAATTGTTGATTATCTTGCTAATAAGGCTCAGTATGTTGTTCGTTCTCAGGGCGGAAGTAATGCAGGACACACCGTTGTTGTTGATAATATCAAATATAAATTAAGGCTTCTTCCTTCTGGTATACTTCATAAAGATAAAGTGTGCATTATAGGTAATGGTGTTGTAATAGAGCCTAAGGTATTTTTAAGTGAGATTGACGGCCTTATAGAAAAAAAAGTTAATATGTCTAATTTAAAAATATCTAACAGAGCTCATGTTCTTATGCCTTATCATAAAATATTAGATGAACTTCAAGAAGAGGATTTGGGTGAAAATAAACTCGGCACTACTAAAAACGGAATAGGTCCTTGTTATATGGACAAAGCAAGCCGTTTGGGTATAAGAATAGTTGATTTAATGAATAAAGAAGTATTTGCTAAAAAATTAAAGTTTAATGTTGAACTTAAAAATAAACTTCTTAAAAAGCTTTATAATCATGAAGGAATTAATTACGAAGAGTTATTGAAAGAGTATTTGGAATATGCTGAAAGATTAAGACCTTATGTTGCTGACACTACTACAATATTAAATAAAGCAATAAAAGAAAAGAAAAACATATTATTTGAAGGTGCTCAGGCTACAATGCTTGACTTAGACCATGGAACTTACCCATTTGTAACATCATCATATCCTGCTGCGGGCGGTGCTTGTACTGGTTCTGGAGTTGGACCTAGAAAGATAGATAATGTTATAGGGGTTGTTAAGGCTTATTCTACAAGAGTTGGAGAGGGACCTTTTCCTTCAGAGCTTTTCGATGATGTTGGGCAGTTTATAAGAGATAAGGGCGGTGAATACGGCACTGTTACAGGAAGAGCAAGAAGATGTGGTTGGCTTGATGCTTGCGTTATAAAATATGCTTCATACATAAATGGTCTTGATTCTGTAGCTATTACTAGACTTGATATATTAGATGAATTAGAAAAACTAAAAATATGCGTTGCCTACAAATATAATGGCGAAATATTAGAAGACTATCCAGCTGACTTGGATATACTTTCAAAAGTTGAACCTGTATATGAAGAGTTTGAAGGTTGGAAAACAAGCACTACAAATATTAGAGAATATGATAAACTTCCAGAAAATGCTAAAAAATATCTTAAGAGATTAAGTGAAGTTATTGAAACAGATATATCCATTGTTTCAGTAGGTGCTGGAAGAGATGAAACTATCATCATAAAAGATATTTTTTAATTGAATATTAACTTTTACAGTGTTTTTGACTTTTAGCTTCTATTTTGCTATAATATATTTATGGAATGAGTTTAACATCGCTGTAGACACATTAAATAAAAAGAATGATTGTTTTGTAAGATATCTTTTTTCAAATCTTGGCAATGAGAAAATAGTATTAAATTTTATTAATGCTGTTATGGATAATTTAAACTTCAAAACTTTTGAAACTTTAGAGATACTAAACCCATTTAATTTACATAAATATCTTAATTCAAAAGAAAGCGTGGTGGATATAAAATGCACGGCAGACACTGGCGAAGTTGTTATAATAGAGATACAGCTGCAAGGCAATGAAACTTTTATTAAGAGAACATTGTTTTATTGGGCAAGCAATTATAGTTTGAACCTAAATAAAGGCGATGATTATAATAAACTTCTTCCTGTTATAAGCATAAATATTTTAGACTTTGTATTATTTGACGGCATAGAAGATTGTTATAGTTGTTATATATTAAAAGAATTAAAACACGATAAAATACTTACAGACCATTGTCAATTTCATTTTTTAGAGCTGCCGAAATTTAATTATGATAAACAACTAAACAAAGATTTAAATAGTTGGTACAAATTTTTTATTGGAGGTGAGAGAATGTCAAACCTAATAAAAGAAAACACAATATTTGATGAAGTAGATAAAAAATGCAAATCATTTATATCAGAAAATCCATTACTTGATGCATATAAGATAAAGGAAGCAGAAGAATATTTTCAAAGAGAAACACTCCATAGAGAATGGGAAAAAGGTATAGAGCAAGGCATAGAAAAAGGCATAGGAATAGGCAGAGAAGAAGGCAGAGAAGAAGGTAAAAAATATAGCACATTGATAATAGCAAAAGCAATGAAAGATAAGGGAATGGACGCAAACACAATAATAGAGCTAACAGGATTAAGTATAGAAGAAATAAAGAACCTTTAACGTTTATCAATTTTTGTTTTTAAAAATATAGATATTTTTTATATATGAAGCTAGAACATTTATAAACCCAAAACAATTGCACTTTCGCGAAGCGTGCTCGAAGGGCGAAAACTTTGATGAAGTCCGCAGAACGACCGAAGAAAGTACCTTTAGGTATGAGTACAAAGGCGGGAAAATAACAAGAAAAAGTTGAATAAAAAAACTTATTACATATTTGAAAACTTTTAAGTTTGTAGGTAAGTATATTTATAAGTTTTAGGAGTATAAAAACTGCAATAAAAAAGGGAGGCAATCAAGCCCCCCTTGTCTTTTTAAGCTTTTAACACTCTATTATAGAGCAGGTAAATACCAAGTTATACCAGTAGAAGCATTGAATTGAACGTTAAGATCTCCTCCAAGAGTTCCTTCCCCAACACTTTCTAAATTATAGTTACCAATTTCAGCTTCGAAATACCATTCCAAATCTTTAACAGGAGTGATATAAATCTCACCGTAAGAGCTCCAACCTAATTTATGTGTTATTCCATTTGCTCCATTATTCAATTTATAACCTGTATCGTTAGCAACATAACCTATACCAGCTTCTAAGTAAAGAGAAACTATATCGCTGTTAGCAGATAAACCTAAAGTAGGGATTAATCTTAATTCCCAAGGGTTAGAATCATAAGTAGCTTCTCCTGTTACAGGTTCTCTATAACGAACATCTGAACTAGATGATACTCTAGTAGAAGCAGTACCAACTTTACCTTTAGCATCTAAAGCAGTGTCATAACCAATTTTAACAAAAGGTTTAAGAGCAACATCACCTACTGTAGCACCAAAATATGGTCTTAATTCAAAACCAAATGAAGAAGCTGTTTGTTTTGTACCATCTTGACCAGTATATTGATTCATACCATAATAAACATAAAGTCTTATTTCATTGATAGCTTCAATGCCTGTGTAGTATCTAATTTGTGGGTCCATGCTTATACCCATATATTTTGTTTTATCTGTACCAAGAGTTCCAGTAGCAGTATCAGCAGCTATATCACCGTTTTTAACAGCTATTTGTACAGGTACAACTATTCTTAAGCTGTCATTTACAGCATTTATAGCTAATACAGGAGTATGTACGCTTAAACCATAACCATTTTTAGTTAGAGTATTAAGAGTATTATGTTTGTATGTATAGTTATAACCAAGACCAATACCAAATACATCAGAAGTGTAACCAATACCAGCAGATACTGTAGGAAGGAAATTAAAGAATTGTTTGCTATTAACTGTTGTAGTATCCATTATAGCACCTAAAGCACTACCTTCAGATCTGAAACCAACTGTACCTTTAATCATATCGTTACCTAAAACGAATCCAAATTGTTGCATTCTTGCTCTTAATTGATTACCGTGTACAAGGAAATCAATCCAGTCAGAGTTAGCGCCGTACATACCAAATACTGATGCACTTGCTATAGTCAATAAAGCCATAGCGGTTAATAAAACCTTTTTCATTTTTTT
>NZ_SRZM01000010.1 GCF_019402445.1 Brachyspira pilosicoli | reverse complement strand
ATATGATAAAAATATTCAGCTTCATTAAATTTTTCTTTATTAGGTATTTCTTTTTCGTCTAATAATACATTAGTGTAAAATTTTGAGTTTTTTAATAAAGCATTATTATTTTTTATTTCATCTATAAATATATCAATAGCCTTGCCTTCAAAATAAGTAACTATTCCATTCATATTTTGGCATTTTATGGTAATATCATCATTATATATTTTTGTTTTTGATTTAATTATGGTTTCGAATTCTATTTCATAATATTTATCCATATTTATTCCATCATATTTAATATTTCTTCTATATGTTTTAATTGTCTGTCTGCTGTTTTATTATAATCTATTTCTCCAAGTGCTATTTTGTATGCTTTGTCTATTAAGTTATCCATTTCTAATTTTGATTTATTTTTCATTACTTTTTGAGCTAAATCTTTGGTAATTACCCATCTTTCTTTAGCTAGATTATAAAAGTAAACAGCATATTCAAAACTTTTTTTTATATCTTCATCAAACTGCGAATTATAAAAATAATAATTTTGCTTATCATAAAGACCTGCTAAATATATATAATTTTGAGTAATAAGATAATTAAATTGCATATGCATAAGGTCTTTATATTTAGTATATGCTTCTTCTGTTTCTATTATTGTTAATGCTCTGTTTACAAAATCAAAAGGGGCATTTAATGCTCTCTCTAAATAATCTACATTTCTAAGCAAATCATATTCTGCATAGTATGACGGAAGAGAATAGAGCCTATAATAATCTTCAGCATAAACTATATAACCATAATCTTTTTTTTCTATTATGGTAGAGCGTTTCATATCTATTTTAGGGTATAGATTACTAATAGATAAAATTATAAATAATATAACTAATTTTTTCATACTTCTTATTATAAGATATCGGTATAAAAAAACAATTCTTTATTACAATAAATATTTTGATTTATTTTATTATTATCATAGTTTTTTGTTATATATAATTACAGTTGATAATTTTTGATAGTTTTTGTAATATTAATATATGAAAAGATTTTTATTATTGTTATTTATTATAATTAATGCTTTTTCTTATGATTTGTTTTCATACATAGAAGAGAATACTGATAATATAGAAGATGGTACTAATTTTGAAAATATAGAAGACAGCACTAATAATTTTTTTGATAGTTATTTAATTATTAGGAAGAATGATATTCAATCTTCTAAATCTAAGAACCTAGCAGAGATTATAAAAGAGTTTAGTAATATTAACATAAAAAACAAAAAAGTATATTCCCAATCTACTTTTATAATTAATGGGAAAAGATTAAATGATGAAGAGAAGAAGATATATTTATTTTTGTATGATAAAAATAATATAGATTCTATTGATATAAGATATAATATTTATGATGGTAATATAGTTTATAATATAGTTACTTCTAGATATTCTCAGGGAGAGGAATTGATTTATAAAAATATATTAGAAGGTGTTTCTTTAGAGCTTACAAATCAAAAAATAACTTATAACAAAATAGAAACTAATTCAAGTAAAACATACGGCAGTCTAAATGTATTAAATTATAAAATAAAAAAAGATGATAACTCACTTAATTTTAAATTAGATACATCTGGAGAAGAGAAGGGATTTACTGGAAGAAAAAGTAAAAATGCAGATTTAAGAACCTATTTAAAAAGCGATGTAAGCTTTAATTTAAAGCCTATTGATGAGATAAGTTTTACAGGTAAATATTTTTTAGATTTACAAACGGATATTGGTTTATTAGGAAAAAATGAAACGAATAATATAAAAAATCAAAATATATATCAAGGCGGAACTTTTGGAGTAAAATTAAAGCCTATTGATTTCATAATAATAGAAAGTATGTATTTTGTAACAAGTAAAAAAGATACTTTAACTATTACAAATAATCGTTATTTAATGGCACAGGGAAATAAAACAACTATTACTTTTAACATACCATTAGCTTCTATCAATTCGAGTATCAGATTAAAAGGAAATTATTCTTATCTTTCTGGAGAAAATACATATAATTTAAGTGTTAATAATAATTCGCTTCCAGGTCTTCCAAAGCATCAATTTAATACTTCTGTGGAATATGTTTATGGTATTAATTTGAATTATGAATATGCTTTAATGTTTAATGTACAGTATATAGGAGATGATTATAATAATACTACCAAAAGCGATTCTGATAAATCTTATACAACATTTGATTTGATATCTTCTTTTAATTATAAAAAGACAGTTTCTTTAAAATGCGGAGTAAAAAATATTCTCGATATAAAATATGAAACTATAAAGGGCTATCCTATATCAAGCAGAGAATATTTTGCTAATATAACAGTGATTTTTTAACCCCTTATAGTTTTTTATTATATTAATTAAATATTAATACATGAAAAGTTAAATAGCTTGCAAATAAACACCATAAAACATATGGTATTAATATATAACTTGCTGCTTTGGATATAGTTTTGAATTTTATTATTGTAATTATAATAAATATATCCAAAATTATTATTTCTATAAAACCAAACAATGGACTTTTTAATCCAAAGAATATATAAGTCCAAAACAAATTTAAAATAAACTGAATAATAAAAAGGAATATATAATTTTTAATATTTTTCTTTATTTCTAAATCTTCTTCATCTATATATTTGTTTATTATAATTGCTATTGAAATACCCATTAAAATATATAATATACTCCAAGCTATAGGGAATATTATATTTGGCGGGTTTAGTGGTGACCTATTTAAAGAATTATACCATGAGAAATTGTCTGCTTTAACAGATATTCCAGCTAAATATCCCATAAACAAACAAACAGCAATAGTTATAATAGGAATTATAAAGTATCTTTTTTTCATTTTATACTCCTTATAATTATTTCATATTATAATTATAACAAAAATATAAAAATTTCAAAAGAATTATAATTCATATATTGGTAATTTTAGTTTATTATTTATCTTCTTCTGAAGGCTTATTATCTTTTTCAGATAAATATGTTTCTAGTAAATCTTCTAATTTTTTGTTTGTATAATAGTTAGCTTTTGCTTTAGCAACAATATCCATAGTTTCTTTTTTTGGTATTTTAATTGCTTCTCCAGAGAAAACATTATAATTATTATACATTATCTTGAGAGTTTTATATGCCATTAATGCTGCTATCAAACAAAAATGCCTATATCCAACAGCTTTTTTTTCTATTTCCATTATATATTTTATTGTGTCTTCAAAATCGTCCATAGCATTATCAACCATCTTATTTAAAATCTCTAAGGCTTTGTCTTTATAAGTTTCTTCTTGAAAATATGATGCTATATTATCATCATTAAATAAGTTTTTAGGCCAAAATATTCTATTTTCTTTAAAATCATTTCTTACATCTTTAATAATATTTACTTTCTGAAGAAACCTTCCAAACTTTTTTGCCTTTTCTTTGTCAAGCGATAAATTATCCAAAGCCCTAGTAAGTTCAGTTAAATATACTCCAACAGTACCAGCAACATAATAACAATAGTCATTCAAATCTTCAAAATTATTTATACTATGGTCTTGATAATATATCATTCCATAACCCATTTCATTTAAATATGATATAGACATATTTTTTATATGAGAATCAAAACCAAAAAATGTTTTTAACACCAAATCTATATTTTCTATTAATATTTTATCATTTTCATTTATTGTTTTTTCTAATACTATATTCTTAAAATTATCAAGATTTTTAATATTCTCTAAACTTGAAGATTTTAATATATTGATAAATCCTGTTATTAGCGTTTCTTTATCATTAGTGTTATGCATAGAATCTTCTATAGTATCTATAATTCTTGCTAATAAATACTGCACTTCCACTTTAGATTTTTTATTTTTGTCTAATAGGGGTATAGTTAGAGCAAAGCTTCTAGATACTAAATCAAGTAAATATTTGTTTGTAATTTTTGTTCCCATCTTTTTTCTCTTATATTTTTTCTAATAATGTTACGCAATGTACAGCTACGGCTTTACCTTCGCCGACAGCATCCATTTTTTCATTTGTTTTAGCTTTAATAGAAATATTATCTATACTAGTGTTAAGAGCCTTTGATAGGTTTTCTCTCATTAAATCTATAAAGTCTCTCATTTTAGGTTTTTCTATAATGATAGTAATATCAGTATTTGATAGAGTATAATTTTTTTCTTTCATTATGCAAATAGTTTGTTTTAATAGCTCCATAGAAGATATATCTTTATACTTTTCATCATTATCTGGAAAATGACTTCCTATATCTCCTAAAGCTAATGCTCCAAATATAGAATCTATTAAAGCATGTACTACAGCATCTGCATCTGAATGACCTTTTAATCCTAAATGATATGGTATTTCTATTCCCGCTAAAATTAATTTACGATTCTCTTGAAATACATGTGAATCATATCCATATCCTATTCTCATTGTTTTTCCTAAAAATAAATGTTTATAAAATTATATATAAAATTTTATAAATTGTCAAAATAATATATTTACTGTTAAATAAAAAATAAGCCATTATTTTATTATAACGGCTTATTTAATGTAAGAAAAATATGAAAAAGTTTATTTACCTGTGCTAGTTATGATAGTAGTCATATCATCATTTCTGTTTACAGTTTCAGGTATCTTAATTAATCTCAAGTCAAACATTACCATGAACATACAAGGCAAGAATATAAGTGTAAGAAGAGAAGCAAATAAAAGTCCATAAGCTAATGCCATAACTATAGGAATAATAATATCAGCTCTACCTCCTATACCATAAACAGTAGGTAAAAGTCCAACTACAGTAGTAACAGTAGTTAAAAATACCGGACGAAGACGCTGCTTAGCTCCTTCAACAATAGCTTTAGCAACTCCTTTTTTACCGCCCTCAACACCTTCATCAATAATTTTGTTAATTAAGTCAACAAGTATAATACCATTGTTTACTACAACACCAGCCAAACCAATAATACCTACAACACCCATAAATGATAAAGGCATTTTGTGAATAGCAAATCCAAGAAGTACCCCAATCAAACCAAATGGAATAATAATCATTATCATAATAGGCTGTATAAATCTGTTTAACTGAAGTAGTAATACAATATATACAAATATAAATGCCATAGCAAAACTGAAAGCTAACTGTTTTAATGCTTTTACAGTTTCTTTAGCCTCACCGCCAAACTCTAATTTTAATCCTCTATAGTTTTTTGAAAAATCTTTATATTTCTCTCTAACAGCATTCATAACCTGCTGAGAAGTATTTTTACCATATTCTATACCAGCTGTAATTGTTATAGTTCTTTCACCGTTATAGTGTTTCAAAGTAGCAAGTCCGTCTGCTTTTTCAATAGTAGCTAAGTTTTTAAGATAAATTAATCTTCCAGTAGAGTTTGGTATTAATAAGTTTTCTAAATATTTTGTATCATAAGTATATTGATCATCAAATTGTACTCTAAAGTTTAATTTATTTTCAAGCTCTTGTATATATGTAGCTTCAGTACCATAATATGCAGTTCTCACTTCATTAGCAACGCCAGCAACATTTACACCAAGTTCAGCTATTTTGTCATAATCAAACATAACTCTCAATTCTTCTTTACCAACTTTATCATCATCGTCAATATCTATAACACCAGGTACAGTAGCTAAATATGATTTTATATCTTCTTTAGCCTTTTTAGCAAGTTCAGTATCATTACCTACTATCCTAATATCTACAGGATCCCCAGGGTCAACACTTCCTTTTGTATTCATAGTAAATACAGGAACAGTTTGTCTTATATCTGTTTTATCTATTTCCTCATTTATTAAAGCAACAAGCTCATCAGCAGTTCTATCTCTTTCTGCCGCAGGAACTAAATAAACCATAATTCCCGCTAAACTTCCTTTCTCTTCAGAAACAACCTCTTGGTCAACTTGCTTACCAACAAGAGAGTATAAAGCAACAAGCTCTTCTGGTTTTACTACTCTTGATACAGCATCTTCTATTTTAGCTATGCTTTCTGTTGTAACTTCTTTTGTAGTACCAGTAGGCATTTCTATGTTAATTACTATAGTGTCAGCACTAGTATCATAAATAAGTACGAAGTTTTTGAAACTGTTTTGTGCCAAGAATATAGAAGCTATAAACATAAGTACAAAGAAACCTATTACTATGTATCTTACTTTTATTAGTTTTTCTAATGCAGCACCAAAAGGTATTTTCATTTTATCAAATAAAGCATCTTTGTCGAAATCAAGAGGGTTTTTGAAATTAAATCTTTTCTTTTTAGGTTTGTATGATTTGTATTTATCCTCTTTATCTTGTAATTGGTTAGGTAAGAGTAAAGTAGCCTGAAGCATACTAACAACAAGAGTAAATATTACTATTTTTGGGAATATATTTAATATTTTACCCATTATACCGCTTATTGTAAGCATAGGGAAGAATGCTGCAACAGTTGTAAGTGTTGAAGCAAGCATCGGCATTACAACATCGCTTACAGCAAGTCTTGTAGCTTCAAGTCCTTTATAACCAGCCTGCTTAAAGTTAAATATATTTTCTGATACTACTATTGAGTTATCTACTATCATACCAAGTACAGTAATAATAGCAGCTAATGACATAGTATTAAATGTAATTCCTGTTACTTGCATATATATAAAACAAGCAAACATCGTTATTAACATACCCAAGCTTGTAAACATCGCACTCTTGAAATCCAAGAATATAATCAAAGTTATAAATATGATTATAAATCCTTGAATAAGGTTTGAAGTTACAATACTTAAAAGTGAATTGATAGTTCTTGATTTATCGCCCATTACAGATACTTGAATATTATCTGGTATTAAATCAGCATTTTCTTTTAAATATTGGTTTACAGTTTCAATAGTTTTAAGAATATCAGCATTTTCGTTTTTAACTATATCTAAAGAATAACCAGAAGCTTTATTTACTCTCATCAAAGTAGTTTTTTCTTCAAACCCTTCTTCTATACGAGCTATATCATTTACCCTTACTCTTTGACCATTAAATGTAGAACGTATTATAACATTACTTGCTTCACTTGGAGTTTGAAATTCACCGAAAGTAACAACAGTTTGTTCTTTACCAGCAGATTCCATATCACCGCCTGTAGCTCTTACGTTTCTTATGCTAAGAGCATTAACTACATCGCTTAAAGATATATAATTTTCCTGCATTTTTATAGGGTCTACATATACTTTAACTTCAGGGTCAGTTCTTCCGTTTATTCTTACCTCAGATACACCATCAAGTCTTACAAGTTCATTTTCTAGCCTCTGGCTAACATCAAATAATTCTCTCTCATTGCCTTCCATTCCCTCTTTAAAGTGTACAGCTAATGTGTATATAGACATCTTATTAGGGTTTAAGTCATAAGTTGTAACCTCTTCTACATCTGTAGATAAGTCAGGAACGTTTTGCATTTGTCTGAATATTTCATCTTTTATTGGCTGTCTGTTTGGTATGGTTTCATCTAGCTTTACTATAATAATAGCTGCATTTTCAATAATGGTTGTATTGTATTCATCTATACCAGATATACCCTGTAACTGTTCTTCTATTGGTATAACAGCATTTTGCTCTACGTCAAGAGGAGTAGCACCAGGATATATTACCGATACTAACATCATATCTAAATCTGTAGATGGAATGGATTCTTTTTGTAAATTGAAGTAGTAATATCCTCCAACAGATAATATTGCAATTACTATTATATTAACAAGCATAGTTTTCTTGGCAAAAAATACTATAATTCTTTCCATATATTAGTCACTCTCCTTGATATTAACTTCTATTGTTTTTCATTAAAATAATTTTATTAGTAGTCCATAGCAAGTAATGCTCTATAATCAAATATCGTTGTAATAAACTCATATTGTAAATTTAAGAGTTCTGTTTGCGTTGCTACTAAGTCTAGTCTTGAAGTAAGTAAATCATCTATTTCTAAACGTCCTTGGTCAAGTTTTTGAAGCTGAGTTGCTATTCTTGAGTTTATTGCTCTTATTTGTGTTCTTTTGCTGTTCATTAAATTTTTATATGTTTCAAATTTATAAATATATCCTTGAAGCTGTGTGTTATAATCTTTTTCAAGCATATCATATTGAGCTATTATTCCATATAATGAGTTTTCAGCCATTTTGTATTGTGCCTCATTGGCTCTGTTTCCAAGAGGGTAGGAGAATTGTACTCCTGCAAAAAAGTCAACATTAGTCATACTTCCAAATGAATTAAAATAACCAGAAGTATTAGGGCTTACTCCATTTAAACTCACGCTTCCTACTATATCTAAATTAGGTAATGTACCATTTTTCATTGCAGATAAAGCATATTCTGCTCTAATCTTTGATTGATATGCAATCTGTCCATTAACGCTATCAGCAAAAGCAACAGCCTCCATAGTCATATTGCTTCCCAAATCCAAATAAGAATCCCAAGTTGTGTGGTCTGGTTTAAGATTAGTTATAGGGAAGAAGAAACTTATAGTTGTGAGCAATGTGTCTAAAGCGATTTTATTTTGTGCATAATAGTCGCTATAAACTAAAGTTTGTGTTCTAGCATTTTGATAAGAGTCATTATCTATAAGTCCATTATTGTATCTGTCTCTCATTTGGTTTTCAAATCTTTTTGCTGTAATGTACATGTTTCTATAATATTCCAATAGCTTTTCATACATTATCCATTGATAATACAATTTTTGATAAGCTACTAAAACACTAGCATCATCTAATTTTCTTTGAAGTTTTGCTATATTTAATGCATATTCAGCATCTTTTATTGGGTATCTATCTAATGCCCCAAAGAAGTTTCTTAAAAGAGGCTGAGTTACTTCTAATGTTAATGATGGCTGATAATTTTGAAACTTTGTTTTTGTACCATCAGGTGAAACTAAATCTCCTGTGAGAAAAGAGTTGTGTGTTAAATTAACAGACCATTTTGTGCCTGTATATGGTATTAAACTTCCAAGTCCAATTCCAGCTTGAATGCCTGTAGCACCAATAGAAGGACTTAAAGTTGGGTCGGTATATCCTGATGATAAGCTTCCATATTTACCAACTGCTCCAAGCTGTGCAGATAGGTTAACATCGCCGCTTGATTTTGCACTAAGTAAATTCATTTCAGCATTTGTTTCTGTTACGGCATTTATTTTTAGTTCAGGTATTAAATCTCTAATATTTTCCATATATTGAGCGTAACTTAATGTATTAGTAGTTTGAGCGTATACCAAGTTTATGCTAAAAAATATTGATAATAACACAATAATGTTTTTTCTCATTTATGCTCCTTTTTAATAATCAAAACTTAAGTTCTAAAACCATATTTGTATACATTTTTACTTCCAAGTAAAAGTAGCAATGTTTTATATAATGTATCAATTAAACCATCTAAATTAACTTCTAAATTTTTATTTTTTCTTTTTTCCTCCCTATAGTAATAAAGCTTTCTGTCTAAGTTATAATACTTGTTTAATATTAATTCATTACCAATTCCGCCAACGGCAACTATCATCTGCATGTAAATGTCATGTGCATTAAGTACAGGAGTAAAATATTTTTCATCTATTTTTTGATCTATAAATATTAATAATTCACCAAACCAATAATTTAATATAATGTCTTTATTGATATTATCTTTTAATATTTTTAATCTCTCCATATTGTTGAAAAACATAGGCTGCAATTCAAACATTATTTTTCCAAATTCTTTTGCCGTTATGAAGAAAAACTTTCTAAAAGCATTAAATAATTCAAATATAGCCTTTTCAGGGTCATTACTATATTTATCTAACAATTCTTTTGGTTTTACAGGTACAGTAATAGTATTAAGTAAAGCCACAACAATTTCATCTATATTTGAATAATACTTGTAAACACCTCCTTGACTTAAACCCGACTCATTAACAATATCTTTCATTGTAACGCTATAAGCAGGCTTTCTCTGAAAAACTCTCATAGCCGCATTTAATATTATTTTCCTCTTGTTTTCAAAATATTCTTCATCTACTTTTGGCATTTTGATTTTTTTGTGTTCACCTCATTAAATATAGTTGAAATAAAAACGACATATATGTCATTTTTATTCGGAAACTAATATTAATACAATTAAAAATAATGTCAATAGCCGAAAATAAAAAAATAGTTATTTATTTTATTTTTACATATGTTTTATTATAAAAATGATGTTTTTAGTATTTAGAAATGTTTTTGATTTTTATGTTAGCATTATAGAATACTTTAATTTACTTTGTATTGATTCTTGTTTTTGAATAGTTTTTTATTTGTGGTAAGATATATAATATTTTATATTAGTTATTAATGTTCTATTATATTTTTAACCTTTTCGCTTAAAAAATTAATTTATTATGCTGTAAAATTTTATTCTACACTGAAAATAAAAAAATAAGCATTATTATTTAAATAATGCTTAATATATTTTATTTTTATAAAAGTGTAATTTAATATTATATAAAATTTTTATTTACTAGATGATTTTGTCTCCCAAGGAAATAATAGCCAATCATCATGATTTATGCTTCTATATATATATTTTGGTCTTATTTTGCTAGTATGCTCTCTAATAAATAAAGTAGCTATATCAAATTTCTGGTCGTCAAAATATTTTAAAGTTTCACCTGTATCAGAGATGTCATCTACAATTAAAACAGACTTATCTTTTACCTTTAATCTCCACACCTCTTCCATATTAAGAACCATAGGCACTTTTAATCTATGAGAAAGCATAACAGCAGGAACTAATCCGCCGCGTGCAAGCCCATAAATTACTTCATATTTTATTTTTGAATCTTCTATTTGTTTAGCTAAAATCTCAATAGCCTCATCAATATTTTCCCAAGATATAACATCATATTTCATCGTAAATAAATCTCCCACTTTTATGAACGTAATTCTATACTAAATCTTGTTTTAAGCATTTCAAGTAAAGAACTCTCTACAGCATTAATATCTTCTTCTCTCAAAGTTTTATTAGGGTCATAATAAGTTATTGATATTGCTATAGACTGTTTTCCTTCTTTTACCTGCTCTCCAACATATCTATCTACCACATCAATATTTTGTATAATATCATTAAACTTAGAAATAGATTTTATTACTTTGCTAAACTCAATGTTTCTATCGCAAACTAATGCTAAATCTCTAAATACAGCAGGGTATTTACCTATGTCTTTTAACTGCTGTTTTTTTACTCTTTTTTTGATAAGCTCAACAGCATATCTTATATTAATATCAGTAAAATAAACATCAGTATTAATATCAAATAGAGATAATATTTTAGGGTGTATTCTGCCAATAATACCTATTTTTTCACCAAATATCACTATATCAGCAGACATAGTAGGTATAAACCAATCATGCTCTCTAGGTATAAGGTTATAATCAGTGCTATTTAAATCTTTTGTAATAAGCTCTTCTACAACACCGCTCATATCAAAGAAGTCATAAGCTCTTGATTCTTTATTCCATAATTTTTCTTGATAAAGCCCAAACATTACGGCAGATAAATGCTTCTCTTCTACAAACTTATCATTTTCTTTATAGAATATGTTTCCAACTTCAAATAAAGCACCATTTTTATGTCTGTGATTTTGATTGTAAGCAATGCTATTAAGAAGAGAAACCAATGTAGTAGGTCTTAAAACGTCCATTTCGCTTGTTAAAGGGTTTACAACACTAATTAATTGTTCATCTTTAAAACCTATATTTTTAAACATTTTGCTGTCGCCAAGAGAATACTGCTTAGTTTCATAAAGTCCATAAGAAGCCATTCTATGCTTAACAAAACTTATATCAGCATAATCTGTTTTAATAGGGTTGCATTTTATATGAGGCACATTAGAATCAAGATTATTGTATCCATAAACACGTGCTATCTCTTCTATAAGGTCTTCTGCTATTGTAAGGTCATGTCTATAAAAAGGTATATCCACTTTCAAATTATTCTCACCTAAAGCAGATGCATTAAAGCCATATCTCTTAAATATAGAAGATACTTGCATTTTGTTCATATCAAGACCTAAATATCTTTTTACAAGTCCGCAGTCAAATACTATTCTTGTAGCTTCAAATTGTTTTACATTTACTTCTTTAGCTCTTGATACTATTTTAGCATTATTATCTAATGTTACTATTAAATCTACTGCTCTGTTTAATGCTGCTAAAGTAAGAGTGTGGTCAATTTCTCTTTCAAATCTATATGAAGCATCAGTTTTTGTATTAGTAGCTATAGTAGATTTTTTTACGGCAATATGGTCAAAATATGCACTTTCTATTAAGATGTTTTTAGTAGTATCTTCTATTTTAGTGCTGTCTCCGCCCATAACACCAGCTACACCTATAGGCTTTTCACTGTCAGCAATAACTAAAACCTCATCTGTAAGATTAATTTCTCTACCGTCTAAAAGAGTAATTTTTTCATCGTTTTTGGCATTTCTTACTATAATTTTGCCATCTTTTACTTTATCAAAGTCATAAGCATGAAGAGGCTGACCATATTCAAGCATAACATAATTTGTAATGTCTACTATATTATTAATAGGGTTAATACCACATTTTTTAAGTCTGTTTTGCATCCAATCTGGAGAAGGTCCGACTGTTATATTGTTTATAAGCCTTCCAACATATTTATAGCAAGATTCCTGATTTTCTACTGTAATATCAATATTTCCGCCTGTAGAATCATATGTATTTACAGAAGGTATGCTCACTCTTTTTTCTAATACTAAAGAACATTCACGAGCAAAACCTATAATACTAACCAAATCACCTCTGTTTGCTGTAATTTCTACATTAAATATATGGTCTGTAGAACCTACTATTGTTGAAAGTGAGTTTCCTAAAATACTGTCTTTATCTTCTATATTTAATTTGTCTATATGTTCATCTAATATCCAAATACCATAAACGCCTTCAATTTCTTCATATCCTAACTCTGTTCTAGAACAAAGCATTCCGCTACTTTCAAAACCTCTTATAGAAGCTTTTTTTATAGTAAGCCCGTTAGGAAGTTTAGCTCCTATCATAGCAACAGGAACATATATATTTTCTCTTACATTAGGAGCACCGCATACTATAGAAAGTACATCATCGCCCACATTCACTTTACATACGCTTAATTTATCAGCATCTGGATGTTTGTGTACAGTTAAAACTTTACCTATTATAACACCAGGTATATCTCCGCCAGTAGTTTCTATAGAAGAAATCTCGCTTCCAGAAAGAGTGATGTTTCTAGCAATCTCTTCCACCTCTAAACCATCTAAATTAACAAATTCTTTTAACCAACTCAAAGGAATTCTCATAATTATAATAACCTCAATTAATAATTTACCATTGTTTTAAGAAATCTATATCATTATCATAAAACATTCTAATATCTGTAATGCCATATTTAATCATAGCAACTCTTTCAATACCCATTCCAAAAGCAAAACCAGTATATTTGTTAGCATCATAACCAACATGTTTAAATACATTAGGGTGAATCATACCAGCACCCATAAGCTCAAGCCAACCCTCGCCTCCGCAAGTTTTACAGCCTTTACCTCCGCATATAACACAAGTAGCACTTAAATCAGCACCAGGCTCAACAAAAGGAAAGAAATCAGGTCTTAATCTAATCTGAGTCTTATCTCCAAACATTTTTTTACAGAATAATTCCAATATTCCTTTTAAATCATTAAAACTTACATTTTTATCAACTAAAAGTCCCTCTATTTGATGGAATATAGGTGAGTGTTTTGAATCTATAGCATCTCTTCTAGCACATTTACCAGGAGAAACAACCGCTATAGGAGGCTCGGTTTCCATCATAGTTCTTATTTGCATACCGGAAGTGTGAGTTCTTAATACATGCTCTTTAGATACAAAAAATGAATCATGACTGTCTCTTGCAGGGTGATAAGATGGTATATTTAAAGCCTCAAAATTGTGAAAATCATCTTCTATTTCATTACCCTCTACCACTCTAAAGCCTATTTCTGTTAATATACCTACAATTTCTTCTTCTACTTTAGTAAGTAGGTTTACGCTTGCAGATTTAGGTCTTCTTCCAGGCATTGTTATATCTATTTTATTTTTTTCTAAAGATTCTAAAAATTCTTTGTCTGCTAATAATTTTTTCTTTTCTGTTAAAGTGTTTTCACAGTAGAATTTAAGTTCATTTATTTTTTTACCGAATTCTTTTTTCTCTTCAATACTCTCTATAGAAGACATGTTTTTTAGAAGTTCTGTAATTTTACCTTTTCTGCCTAAAAAATTAATTCTTATCTCATCTATTTCTAATTGATTTTTTGCATTTGATATATTTTGCTCGAAAAGTTCTCGAATTGAATCTAAATTATCCATCGTACCGTTCCTAACTAAAAAATAAAATTATAGTTTTTTATTATAATACATATAAAAATATTTTCAAGGAAAAAAAATAATATGTAATAATTTGAATGATGTTTTTTATATGTATTTAGCTATTTACTTATAGTATATTATATATTAAAATAAAGTAATGTGTTAGGGTATTATTTATATGAGAAAAGATATTTTGAATGATATATTTAATAACAAAAAGAAATCTATACTTCAATCATTAGATGAAATTTTAAGAAGGCTTTCAAATTTAATTGCAATAGCTGGTTCTATATTTGCAATATTTGTTCTTTTAATGCAAGTAAGACAGATTACAGTTTATAATTTTTATATATATTATTATGATAAAATAATAAACATTATTACAGTTTGTTTTATTATCATTTTGATAGACCAAATAAGAATAGCACCGAGAAAATTATACATAATAGTTCCTATAATACAAATTATAGGGCTTTTGCTTCTTAATTTTTTCAGCAGAAAATATTATGGCATATATGCTAATAGAGTTATATGGACTATAGCAGGCTCTATACTATTCTTTTTAATAATAGTGATAAATTGGCTTAGATTATCCTATTCAAAGTTTACTCTCTATCAGATGATTATAGCATCATTTATCTTTATAATTACATTGGGGGCTTTGCTTTTATATTTGCCGTTAAGTACAATTAGCGGAAGGCTTCCTTTTATTGATGCTTTATTTACTGCAACAAGTGCCGTTTGCGTTACGGGTTTAAGTGTAATAGATATTTCTAAAGAGTTTACTTTTTTTGGTCAGATTGTTGTTTTAATATTAATACAGATTGGCGGGCTTGGAATAATGTCCATATCTGCAATAGTGATTTTATTTTCTATTAATAAAGGAAGTGTGCAAGACAGAATAAGAACGCTTGAAATGTTTAACACAAAAAATAAAGATATTATACGCTCCACTGTAAAGGCTATATTTTTGGCTACTTTTTTAGTTGAGTTAATTGGGGCGATATTGCTTTTCACTGTTATGGACAATAATAGAATAGGGGAGAGGATATTTTATTCTTTATTTCACTCTATAAGTGCTTTTTGTAATGCTGGATTTGCTTTATATACCGACAGTTTACACAGATTTTCTAATAGTGCAATTGTGAGTATTACTGTAAGTTTACTAATAGTGCTTGGAGGAATAGGATACCCTGTATTTGTAAGCGTATATACTGCTATTATTAGCAAGATTAAAGGTAAAAGATATGTTATTGATGTGCAAACAATAATTATTTTACTTACAACTGCTTTTCTTTTATTGTTTGGAACTTTATTTATATTTTTCAATGAATATTCTAATGCTTTAGATGGAATGCCTTTAAAAGAAAAGATTTTAGCTTCAATATTTCAAAGTGTAAGTACTAGAACGGCAGGTTTTGAGACTATTGCTTACAATTCTATGAATAGCGTTACGATAGGTGTTGTAATATTTCTTATGTTTATAGGTGCTTCTCCGAGCAGTACAGGAGGCGGTGTTAAAACTACAACCTTTTTTGTATTTATAGCTTCAATCATTACGGCTATTACTAACAGACCTTTTATTATTGTAAAGGGGAGAAAGATTAAAGATGATGCTGTTAATAAATCCATTGCTATATTTACTTTAGCTATTGCTATATCTGTTTTTGGGGCATTACTTATATTTTATATTGATGGGCATAAGGCTATGATGCCTGTAATATTTGAGACGGTTTCTGCTATATCTACCGTTGGGCTTTCGCTTGGTATTACTGCTGGGCTTTCTGTGTGGAGTAAAATTATAGTAATAGCATTAATGTTTATTGGACGTGTTGGATATTTAACATTATTTATGAGTATTGGTTCTGTTGACAGCAGATACGGTTTAATAGATTTACCTACAGCGGAAGTTAATATTGGTTAATTTATATTTAAATTGCTATATTTTATCAATTTCTATATTATTTTTATAAGTGTAATATCAACTTTTTTGTCGCTCAAAAAAGTTG
>NZ_SRZM01000001.1 GCF_019402445.1 Brachyspira pilosicoli | reverse complement strand
AAATACTTTACTATAATATTTTATTCTAAAACCATAACTATAATTTGTTATAGAGTTATTAGTAAAAATATAGTTAGTAATACTAGTTTCATCTAACTTATCTTCTATCTCAAATGATTTTCCAGTTTCTTCTATATTTAATCCATTAATTTGTAAAGTTTTATCTATATTCAAATTAAAATCTGATAAATATCCTACTCTTTCTTTTTTACCTAAAATATTTAATATAATTATTGATATAAATACTATTATAACTAATATTAAATATATGGTAATAGAAAGTTTTTTATTTTTCATGTATTAGTCCTTGAAGAAAATATAATTCATTAAACACAATATTTCTAATTTTGATATAAAATTACATAATATAAAAACTTATAAAATCTTTGTTTCATATAATTTTACCTAATTTTCACGATATTATACTACAATAAAGACTATTGTCAATAAAATATAATATTAAAAAACTATCTTTAATTTTTATTTTAATATATAATCTTTTAATCTATTTTTTAATTTATTAAGAATGAGAGGGTTAAATTATTAATGAAAGCTTGTATAAAAAATTTATCTTCATATTTACCAGAAAATATATTAACAAATTATGATTTAGAAAAAACATTAGATACAAATAATGATTGGATAGTAACTAGAACAGGAATAGAAGAAAGGAGAATAGCAGATAAAAATGAAAGCTCTGCAAATATGGCCATAAAAGCTGTAAAAAAACTAATAGAAAAAAATGAAAATATAAGTGATGCAGATGCTGTAATAGTAGCTACTTCAACAAAATCATATACATTTCCTTCTACAGCTGGACTTATACAAAAAGAATTCAATATAAAAAATTCATGCCTTGCTTTTGATATATCAGCGGCTTGTTCTGGATACATATATGCACTTAATACTGCAGCTTCACTTGTAGAGAGCGGAGAATGTAAGAAGGTTTTAATTGTGGCAACAGAGAAATGCAGCGATATAATAAATTGGGAAGATAGGTCTACTGCAATACTTTTTGGTGACGGAGTTAGTGCGGCTTTGATTGAAGCTAGAGAAGATGATGAAAGCGGAGTAATAATAGCTACAGACATAGGAAGTGAGCCTAATGATGAGATATTGATTGTTAAAGGTGGCGGAAGTGCTGAACCTATCACAGAAAAAAATGTTGAAGATAAACTTAATAGCATAACTATGGAAGGAACAGAGGTTTTTAAGAAAGCGGTTACTACATTTGATGAAACTATAAGAAAGACTGTAAAAAGTGCTAATTTAGAATTAAATGATTTATCGCTTATAATAACACATCAAGCCAATACCAGAATAATGAATGCTGTTGCTAAAAAGTTAGATTTTGATGATAGTAAGTTTTATGTTAATATACAGAAATACGGCAATACATCTGCTGCAAGTGTGGGTATAGCATTTACAGAGGCCTTTGAAAAGAATGCTATAAAAAAAGGCGATTATGTTTTACTTACTGCTTTTGGTGCTGGACTTACTTGGGGCTCTACTTTAATAAAATTTTAAGAAGTGATTTATGACTTTATACGAATATTTATATAATGGATTTGGAAAAGAAGAAGATTTAAATTGTGCAGAGAAAATGCTTTATGGAGCTAATACTGTTTATAATTTAGGTATAGATAAAAGTGATTTAAAACTTGCTGCTGGTTTTGGTGGTGGTATGGGGTTAGGACTTACTTGCGGTATATTAACAGGAGCTATTATGGCTTTTTCTAAGGCTTTTATTATAGAGAGAGGACATGAAAGCACTTTTTTAAAGGAGTTGGAATTTGAGTTTGTCAGTAGGTTTAAAGAATTAACTTCGCATACAGATTGTACGCCTTTGAAAGAAGAATATAGAGACCCTATAGACGGCTGCGATTATATTATATTTGAAGCGGCAAAAATATTTGACGATATAATGCAGAGATATTACAAAAAAGATTAAAGATTTATTATATACTTAAATAATTTTATTTTGATATCTGGGGCTTTGCCCCAGACCCCAGTTCTTTTACCGAGTAGGTACCTT